>DATLFZ010000569.1:0-11451 GCA_035540795.1 Beijerinckiaceae bacterium
GACGAGGAGCCCGAACAGCGGCGCGGCCAGCGCCAGCGGCAGGCCGGTGGCGAGCCAATGGGCCAGCGCCTTCGCCACCACGGCGAGTTCGAGGGGCAGGGGGCTCGACAGGAGGAGGTCGAGGGAGCCGTCCTCCTCGTCGGCCTGAAAAAGCCGGTCGAGGCCGATCAGCGTCGCCAGGACCGCGGCGAGCCACAGCACCGCCGGGCCGATGCGGGACAGGAGCGCGAGGTCGGGCCCGAGCGCGAACGGCACCATGGTCACGATCATCAGGAAGAACACGAGGCCGAGGGCCCCCGACCCGCCCAGGCGGGCGGCGAGGCGCAGATCGCGCCAGACGATCGCCGCGAAGGCGCGGGTCACGCGCCGGCCTCGGCGGGATCGGCGGCGTCGGGCCGCTCGATGCGCAGCTCCCGGGCGCCGGGGATCGGCAGCGGCGCGTGCGTCGCCGCCACGACGAGCCCGCCGCCGGCGACGTGCGCCGCCATCAGGCCGAGCAGGATCCCTTGCGAGGCGGCATCGAGGGCGGCGGTCGGCTCGTCCAACAGCCACAGGGGCCGCCTGGCGACGAGGAGGCGGGCGAGCGCCACCCGCCGGCGCTGGCCGGCGGAGAGATAGGCGACGGGGAGCTTCGCCGCATGGGCGAGACCGAAGGCGTCGAGCGCCGCGGCGGGGTCGGCGGCCGGCTCGCCCAGGAGGTCGGCCGCGAAGCGCAGGTTCTCCTGCGCCGTGAGCGAGGCTTTCAGCGCGTCGCGGTGGCCGACGAGGTGGAGCGCCTCGGGCAGGGTGCGCTCGCCGATGCCCTCGACCCGCACGGCGCCGGCGGCGGGGGCGAGCCGTCCGGCGAGGATCGCGAGCAGGCTCGACTTGCCGGCGCCGTTGCGGCCGGTCACCACCAGCGCCTCGCCGTCCGACAGGGTCAGGGACACGCCGGCGAAGACGAGGCGGCCGGAGCGGCGGCAGGCGAGGCCGTCGACCACGATGCGCAAAAGTTCCCCCTTCGCCGCCGCGCGAAACCGTGTAGCGGGCCCTCCGGAAATGATCTATACCGCGCCCGGCTGCGCCGCGCGCTTGAGGACGTCCAAACCGTCCCGCGTGCACTCGTCCGGGCGCCCCCGGGGCGGCGCGCGCCTTACGGCGCATTCGGCCGAACACCCCGTCTGCGCAGGATCTGCGCGTGTTCGAACGGCTCGTCAGGAGCAGCCCATGACCACCAACAGCTTCAACGCCCGCCAGACGCTCGACGTCGGCGGCAAGACCTACACCTATTTCTCCCTCGTCGAGGCCGAGAAGAACGGCCTGTCCGGCGCCTCCCGCCTGCCCTTCTCCATGAAGGTGCTGCTCGAGAACCTGCTGCGCTACGAGGACGGGCGCACGGTCACGAAGGAGGACATCCAGGCGGTGGCGGCCTGGCTCGACAACCGGGGCAAGGTCGAGAAGGAGATCGCCTACCGGCCGGCCCGGGTGCTGATGCAGGACTTCACCGGCGTGCCGGCGGTGGTCGACCTCGCCGCCATGCGCGACGGCATCAAGAAGCTCGGCGGCGACCCGCGCCGCATCAACCCGCTCGTGCCGGTCGACCTCGTCATCGACCACTCGGTCATCGTCGACGAGTTCGGCAACGCGCAGGCCTTCGCCCGGAACGTGGAGCTCGAATACGCCCGCAACGGGGAGCGCTACCGCTTCCTCAAGTGGGGCCAGGCGGCGTTCCAGAACTTCTCGGTGGTGCCGCCCGGCACCGGCATCTGCCACCAGGTCAACCTCGAATTCCTGTCGCAGACCGTGTGGACGAAGCGGGACGAAGCGACGGGCGAGGAGATCGCCTATCCGGACACCCTCGTCGGCACCGATTCGCACACCACGATGGTCAACGGCCTCGCCGTGCTCGGCTGGGGCGTCGGCGGCATCGAGGCGGAGGCGGCCATGCTCGGCCAGCCCGTCTCCATGCTCATCCCGGAGGTGATCGGCTTCAAGCTGACCGGCAAGCTGCCCGAGGGCGTCACCGCCACCGACCTCGTGCTCACGGTCACGCAGATGCTCCGCAAAAAGGGCGTGGTCGGCAAGTTCGTCGAGTTCTACGGGCCGGGCCTCGCCGACATGACGGTCGCGGACCGGGCGACCATCGGCAACATGGCGCCCGAATACGGCGCCACCTGCGGCTTCTTCCCCATCGACGAACGGACGATGGACTACCTGCGCGTCACCGGCCGCACCGACGAGCGGGTGGCGCTGGTCGAGGCCTACGCCAAGGCGCAGGGCATGTGGCGCAGCGCCGACATGGCGGACCCGGTCTTCACCGACAGCCTCGAGCTCGACCTCGCCGACGTGCAGCCCTCCATGGCCGGGCCGAAGCGGCCGCAGGACCGGGTCACCCTCGCCGGCGCCAAGGCGGCCTTCGCCGACGCCATGGAGAAGGAGTTCCGCAAGGCCGCCGAGATGGGCAAGCGCTTCAAGGTCGAGGGCAAGAACTTCGACATCGGCCACGGCGACGTGGTCATCGCCGCCATCACCTCCTGCACCAACACCTCGAACCCGAGCGTGATGATGGGCGCGGGGCTGCTCGCCCGCAACGCGGTCGCGAAGGGCCTCAAGGCGAAGCCCTGGGTGAAGACCTCCCTCGCCCCGGGCTCGCAGATCGTGGCCGAGTACTACGAGAAGGCCGGGCTGCAGAAGGAGCTCGACGCGCTCGGCTTCAACCTCGTCGGCTTCGGCTGCACCACCTGCATCGGCAATTCGGGCCCGCTGCCGGCGGAGATCTCCCAGGCGATCAACGACAACGACCTCGTCGCCGTGTCGGTCCTGTCCGGCAACCGCAACTTCGAGGGCCGGGTCAACCCGGACGTGCGGGCGAACTACCTCGCCTCCCCGCCGCTCGTGGTCGCCTACGCGCTCGCCGGCACCATGAACATCGACCTCACCACCGAGCCGCTCGGCGAGGGCAGCGACGGCAAGCCCGTCTTTCTGCGCGACATCTGGCCGTCCTCGGCCGAGGTGCAGGGCTTCATCGAGCAGACCATCACGGGCGAACTCTTCCGCACCCGCTACGCGGACGTGTTCACCGGCGACGAGAACTGGCGCGCGGTGACGGTGGAGCCGGGCCTCACCTACCAGTGGGGCATGGGCTCGACCTACGTGCAGAACCCGCCCTATTTCGAGGACATCACCAAGGAGCCGAAGCCGCTCCAGGACGTGGTGAACGCCCGCATCCTCGGCCTGTTCGGGGATTCGATCACCACCGACCACATCTCGCCCGCCGGCAACATCCGGGCGAACTCCCCCGCAGGGCAGTACCTGCTCGAGCGCCAGGTCGGCGTCGCCGACTTCAACCAGTACGGCACGCGGCGCGGCAACCACGAGATCATGATGCGGGGCACCTTCGCCAACATCCGCATCAAGAACCAGGTGGTGCGCGACCCGGGCGGCAACGTGGTCGAGGGCGGCTACGCCGTCCACCAGCCCTCCGGCGAGCGCATGTTCATATACGACGCGGCCATGCGCTACAAGGAGGAGGGCGTGCCGCTGGTCGTGTTCGCCGGCAAGGAGTACGGCACCGGCTCGTCCCGCGACTGGGCGGCCAAGGGCACGATGCTGCTCGGCATCCGCGCCGTCATCGCGGAGAGCTTCGAGCGCATCCACCGCTCGAACCTCGTCGGCATGGGCGTGGTGCCCCTCGTCATGGCGGAGGGCACGTCCTGGCAGTCCCTCGGGCTCAAGGGGGACGAGACCGTCACGATCCGCGGCATCGCCGGCGACCTCAAGCCGCGCCAGAAGCTCGACGCGGAGATCACCTACGCGGACGGTCGCAAGACCAGCGTGCCGCTGACCTGCCGTATCGACACCCTCGACGAGCTCGAGTACTTCCGCCACGGTGGCATCCTGCACTACGTGCTGCGCCAGCTGGCGGCCTGAGACCCACCCCGTCATCCTCGGGCGCGCCGCAGGCGCGACCCGAGGATCGGGTCGCGGTGGGGCGCCCTTCCGGCACGCGATCCTCGGATCGGCGCGATGCGCCGTCCGAGGATGACGCCGCGGGGTGGATCGGCGCGATGCGCCGTCGACCGGGGCCGCGTCACCGCGGGCCGGGAGCGCTGGTTGCCGGGTCGGGACCCCTCGTGTAAGGGGGCGCATCGTTGCGGGGCGGCGCGCGGGGCGCGGCCGCGGAAGGTTGTTCGGGAGCGGCGGATGTCGTCCACCTACGAGAGAGTCGCCGACATCATCGCGGAGACCGCGGACATCCCGCGCGACAAGATCACGCCCGAGAGCCACGCCATCGACGATCTCGGCGTCGATTCCCTCGCCTTCCTCGACATCGCCTTCGCCATCGACAAGGCCTTCGGCATCAAGCTGCCCCTCGAGCAGTGGACGCAGGAGGTCAACGAGGGAAAGGTCCCGGCGGAGGAATACTTCGTCCTGAAGAACCTCGTCGCCCGGATCGAGGCCCTGGTCGCGGCCAAGAAGGCCGCCTGAGCGGGGGATGCGCCTCGAATTCTTCGAGATGATCGACCGCGTCGTGGCGCTCGACCGCGACGCGAAGCGCATCGAGGCCCGCGCGACCATCCCGCAGGAGAGCCCCGTGTTCGAGGGGCATTTTCCCGGCCTGCCGCTGATGCCGGGCGTCCTCCTCACCGAGACCATGGCGCAGGCCTCCGGCTATCTGGTCCTGGCGGTGATGGACTTCTCCCACATGCCCTTCCTGATGGCGGTCGACCGGGCGCGCTTCCGCAACTTCGTCGGGCCCGGGACCGAGCTCGCCATCGAGGCGGCGCTCGAACACGAGGGCTCGGGCTACGCGGTGACGAAGGCGCGCATCGCCGCCGAAGGCAGGCCCCTCTGCGACGCGGAGCTCCGCTTCAAGACCATGGCCTTCCCGCCCGGCCTCGACGCGCCCATGCGGGCGCGGGCGCGGCAGATCGGGCTTCTGGCGGAGGCCGCCTGATGCGCGACGTGGTCGTCACCGGGCTCGGCCTCGTCTCCTGCGCCGGGGAGGGCGTGGAAGCGCACCTCGCCGGGATCGGCAAGCCGGCCCGGATCGACGCGCGCGCCTTCGCGCCCTACCCGGTCCACCCGGTCGTGCCGGTCGAATGGGACCGGCAGATCCCCAAGAAGGCCGACCAGCGCCAGATGGAGCCCTGGCAGCGGCTCGGCTGCTACGCCGCCGGCCTCGCCCTCGACTCCGCCGGAGCGAAGGAGGACGCGGCGCTGAAGGGCCGCATGCACCTCATCGTCGCCGCCGGCGGCGGCGAGCGCGACTACGCGGTCGACGGCCAGATCCTGACCGGCCTGCGCGACGCCGCCGATCCGGGCGTGTTCCTCAACGAGCGCCTGATGGGCGACCTGCGCCCGACCCTGTTCCTCGCCCAGCTCTCGAACCTGCTCGCCGGCAACATCTCGATCGTGCACGGGGTCACCGGCGCTTCCCGCACGTTCATGGGCGAGGAGGCGAGCGGGGTCGATGCGCTGCGCATCGCGCATGCCCGCATCGCCGCGGGTCAGACCGACGTCTTCCTGGTCGGCGGCGCCTACAACGCCGAGCGGCCGGACGTGCTGCTGATCTACGAAATGGGCGGCTTCCTCTGGACGGGCGCCCCCGCGAGCGTGTGGGAGCGCGACGGGTTCGTCCTCGGCAGCGGCGCCGCGTTCCTCGTCCTCGAGGCGCGGGAGCACGCGAAGGCCAGGGGCGCCCGACCCGTCGCCCGGCTCGCCGCGGTCGCCTCGGACCGCTGCCGGCGCGAACCCGGCGCCGTCCGCGCCGCCCTGCAGCGCCAGTGGCGCGAGGTCGGGGCCGGCCGCGACGCGCTCGTCCTGTCCGGCGCCACCGGGGTGAACAGCATCACCGCCGAGGAGCGCGAGGCGCTCGCCGGCCTGTCGTCCCGCGCGCCCGTCGCCACCGGCGACCTCGTCGGGCACACGATCGAGGCGCAGGCGCCGTTCGGCACCGCGCTCGCGGCCGCGATGCTCGCCCGCGGCGACGCCGAAGAGGCGGTGGTGACGTCCGTCGGCCACCGGCGCGGCGAGGGCCTCCTCCACCTGGTGCGGGAGGCCTGAATGAAGGACGCCTCCGGCCGCCCGCTCGTCGCCGTCACCGGGATGGGGGTGGTGACCTCCCTCGGCCAGGGGCAGGCCGACAACTGGGGCGCGCTCACCGCCGGCCGCTCCGGCATCCACCGGATCGGCCGCTTCCCGACGCAGGGGCTGCGCACCACCATCGCGGGCACGGTGGACTTCGTCGAGGTCGAGCCCTTCGTGGCGCCGCTCCTGTCCGAACGCCTCGCCATGCTCGCCGCCGAGGAGGCGGTCGGGCAGTCGGCGATCGGGCGCGGCTTTCCGGGGCCCCTCTTCATGGCCGTGCCGCCGGTCGAGATGGAATGGCCGCAGCGCCGGGCGCTCGCCGAAGCCTCGGGCCAGGCGGGCGAGGTCGCCTATCCGGACCTCCTGCGCGCCGCCGCCACGGGCGCCTTCCGGGAGTGGCACGAGCTCTTCATCTTCGGCACGGTCGCCGACCGGGTCGCGGAGCGCTTCGGCACGAAGGGCTCGCCGATCTCGCTCTCGACCGCCTGCTCGTCCGGCGCCACCGCCATCCAGCTCGGGGTCGAGGCGATCCGGCGCGGGGAGGCGAAGGCCGCGCTCTGCATCGGCACCGACGGCTCGGTGAATCCGGAATCGCTCATCCGCTTCTCGCTCCTCTCGGCGCTGTCGACGCAGAACGACCCGCCCGAGGCGGCGGCGAAGCCGTTTTCCAAGAACCGGGACGGGTTCGTCATGGGCGAGGGCGCCGCCGCCCTCGTCCTGGAGGACGCCGCGGCGGCGAAGGCGCGCGGCGCCCGCATCCTCGGCTACGTGCTCGGCTGCGGCGAGCGCGGCGACGGTTTCCACCGCACCCGCTCGAGCCCGGACGGGGCGCCGATCGTGGCCGCGATCCGGGAGGCGATCGAGGACGCCGGCCTCTCCCCCGACGACATCGACTACGTCAACGCCCACGGCACCGGCACGCCCGAGAACGACAAGATGGAGTCGATGGGCTGCATGGCCGTGATGGGCGAGCGCATGAAGGGCGTGCCGATCTCGTCCAACAAGTCGATGGTCGGGCACACGCTGACCGCGGCCGGGGCGGTCGAGGCGGTGTTCACGCTGATGACCATCGCCAACGGGCGCATCCCGCCGACCATCAACCACGTGGTGCCCGACCCGGCGATCCCGCTCGACGTGGTGCCGAACGCGGCCCGCGACGCGAGCGTGCGCTTCGCCCTGTCGAACTCCTTCGGGTTCGGTGGCCAGAACACCTGCCTCGTCTTCGGCGCCGAGCCGAAATGAAGGTTCTGGTCACCGGCGGCGGCAAGGGGCTCGGCGCCGCCATCGTGCGGGCGCTGGTCGCGGCCGGCCACGACGTCGACTTCACCTACCGCGCCTCGGCCGATGCGGCCGCCGCCCTGGCGCAGGAACTCGCCGCGGCCCATCCGGGCCGCGCTGTCGAGGCGCACCCTCTCGATCTCGCCGACAAGGCCGCCCTCGACGCCTTCTGCGAGGCGGCGGAGGGGCGCGGCTATTACGGCCTCGTCCACAATGCCGGCCAGCCCTACGACGCGCTCGCCGCCATGATGGCGCAGGACAAGGCCGAGGCGGCCATGCAGGTGAACTTCTGGTCGCTGGCCCGGCTCGCAAAGGCGGTGCTGCGCGGCATGATCCGGGCCCGGTCGGGCCGGATCGTCGCCATCGGCTCGGTCGCGGCGCAGCGGGGCAACCCGGGCAACGCCGCCTACGCGGCCTCGAAGGGGGCTCTCGTCTCCTATTGCCGCACGCTGGCGATCGAGACCGCGAAGCGCGGGGTCACCGTGAACACGGTCGCCCCGGGCTTCGTCGACACGGAGATGATGGCGCCCTACGCGGCCTACCGCGCCGGCATGGAGAAGCAGATCCCGGCCGGCCGCTTCGCCGCGCCGGAGGAGGTCGCGGCGCTCGTCGCCTTCCTCATGAGCCCCGGCGCCGCCTACGTCACCGGGGCGGTGCTGCCGGTCGACGGCGGCCTGTCGGCGATGCTCGGCGTGCACCGCTGATCAGCGGCCCGCCTTCACCTCCTCGATCGCCTGCGCCATCAGGTCGTCCATGACCCGGCGGATCTGGCCGTCGCTGTGGGCGTGGCCGCCGGCCTCGAGGTCGCCCTTGACCTTGCGCAGCACGTCGTCGTCGCCCGCCTCCTGGAAATCGGCCATGACCACGGACTTGGCGTAGGCCTCGGCGTCGGCGCCGTTCTTGCCGAGCTTCTCGGCCGCCCACAGCCCGAGCAGCTTGTTGCGCCGGGCATTCGCCTTGAAGCGGAGCTCCTCGTCGTGGGCGAACTTCTTCTCGAAGGCGTCCTTGCGGTCGTCGAAGGTGGTCATCGTCCCCTCTGCTGCTCGGCGAAGCTTGAATCCCGATATAGAGGGCGCGGCCCTGGACCGGAAGGCCGGGCGGGCGGATGGTGGCGCGCCGCCGAGCCCCCTGCTAGAAGGCCCGAAAACCCAGGGCCCCCCATGCGCGCCGCGAGCGTCGACCGACGCACCAACGAGACCGACGTTTCCGTGAGCCTTTCCCTCGACGGCGCCGGCAAGGCCGCGGTCGCGACCGGGATCGGCTTCCTCGACCACATGCTGGAGCTGTTCGCCCGCCACGCCCTGTTCGACCTCGAGGTCAAGGTCGCGGGCGACCTCCAGGTCGACCAGCACCACACCGCCGAGGACACGGGCATCGCCCTCGGCCAGGCGCTCGCCCGGGCGCTCGGCGAGAAGAAGGGCATCCGGCGCTACGCCGACGTGCACCTGCCCATGGACGAGACGCTCACCCGGATCGCCCTCGACATCTCCGGTCGCCCCTTCCTGGTGTTCCGCACGACTTTTCCGACCGAGAAGATCGGCGCCTTCGACACGGAGCTCGTGCGCGAGTTCTTCCAGGCCTTCGCCGTGAACGCCGGGCTCACCCTGCACGTCGAGACGCTCTACGGCGACAACAGCCACCACATCGCCGAGAGCTGCTTCAAGGGGCTGGCCCGCGCCTTGCGAGCGGCGGTCGCGGTCGAGCCGCGCGAGGAGGGCCGGGTGCCGTCCACCAAGGGGGCGCTGTGAAGACCTACACCCTGCACGTCCCCCGCGACGCCTTCCCCGGCGACGCGGAGGCGCTCGAGAAGGCGGTGCTGGTCCGCGACGGCTTCGTGTGGCCAGCCTTCTTCTTCAACTTCATCTGGTTCTTCTATTTCCGCCTCTGGCTGTCCGGGCTGCTGGTGCTCGTCCTCACCATCGCCCTGTGGGCGGGGCTGATCGCCCTCGGCGTGCGCCCCGCCGCCGTGCTGCTGTCGCACGTGCTGTTCTCGATCCTGATCGGGCTCGAGGCGAACAGCCTGCGGCGCTGGACCCTGTCCCGCCGCGGCCGGCCGGCGGTGGACGTGGTCGCGGCGAGCGACCTCGTCGACGCCGAGACCAAGATCTTTTCGCGCTGGCTGCAGGGGACCGGGCCCGGGCCGGCCGCCGCTCGGCCGCGCACCGGCTACCGCCCGGCGGACCCGGTGCTCGGCCTCTTCCCCGAAGCGGAGCGGCGCCGGTGAGCGCCTCGGGCGCCGGAGGCGTCGCGGTCGTCGATTACGGCTCCGGCAACCTGCACTCGGCCGCCAAGGCCCTCGAGCGGGCCGTGCGGGAGGCCGGGCTCGACCTGCCGATCGTCGTCACTGCCGACCCGCAGGCGGTCGCCCGGGCCGAGCGCATCGTGCTGCCCGGCGTCGGCGCCTTCGCGGAGTGCCGGCGCGGCCTCGACGCGGTGCCCGGCATGCTCGAGGCGCTGACCGAGGCGGTGCGCCGCAAGGGCCGGCCGTTCTTCGGCATCTGCGTCGGCATGCAGCTCATGGCGACCCGCGGCCTCGAATACGAGACCACGCACGGGCTCGACTGGATCCCCGGCGACGTCGCGGCGATCCGCCCGGCCGATCCGGCGCTGAAGATCCCGCACATGGGCTGGAACGAGCTCGCGCCGCGCCGGCCGCATGCGCTCCTCGCCGGTATCCCGACCGGGCCGGACGGCCTGCACGCCTATTTCGTGCACAGCTACGCCCTGTCGCCCCGCGACCCGGGCGACCTCGTCGCCACGACCGATTACGGCGGGTCGATCGCCGCGGTGGTGGCGCGGGACAACATGGCCGGCGCGCAGTTCCACCCGGAGAAGAGCCAGCGGCTCGGCCTCGCGCTCCTCGCCAATTTCCTGCGCTGGCGCCCGTGATCCTGTTTCCCGCAATCGACCTGAAGGAGGGCCGCTGCGTCCGCCTCGTCCAGGGGGACATGGCGCAGGCGACCGTTTTCAACGACGACCCGGCCGCCCAGGCGGCGGAATTCGAGGCGCAGGGCTTCGAATGGCTGCACGTGGTCGACCTCGACGGGGCCTTCGCGGGCAAGCCCATGAACGCCGCCGCCGTCGAGGCGATCCTTTCCCGGGTGCGCATCCCGGTGCAGCTCGGGGGCGGCATCCGCGACATGCGCACCGTCGAGGGCTGGCTCGGCCAAGGCGTCGCCCGCGTCGTCATCGGCACCGCGGCGGTGCGCGACCCGGATTTCGTGCGCGAGGCGGCGCGGCGCCATCCCGGCCGCATCGCCGTGGGCATCGACGCCAAGGACGGCTACGTGGCGGTCGAGGGCTGGGCCCAGACCTCGACGATCACCGCCGAGGAGCTCGGCCGCCGCTTCGAGGACGCGGGCGTCGCCGCCATCGTCTACACGGACATTTCCCGGGACGGGGTGCTCAAGGGCCTCAACCTGCCGATGACGCTGGCGCTCGCCCGGGCCGTGTCGATCCCGGTCGTCGCCTCCGGCGGCCTCGCCTCCATGCGCGACATCGAGCGCCTCACGGAGCCGGACTGCGCGGTGCTCGCCGGCGCCATCACCGGTCGCGCCCTCTACGACGGCCGCATCGACCCGAGGGAGGCGCTGGGGGCGCTCGGGCGGGCGCGCCGATCCGTGGTAGGATGAGCCCCATGCCGCTCGCCACCAAGAAGGCCGAGGAGGGCGCCCCCGCGGCGCCGGCCCGGTACGAAAACGACTTCTACGGCTGGGCCCTGGAGCAGGGGGCGCTCCTGCGCGCCGGCCGGCTCGATGCGGTGGACGTCGAGAACCTCGCGGAGGAGATCGAGGCGTTGGGGCGCAACGAGCTCGACCGGCTCCGCAGCTTCTACCGGCTCATCCTGCTGCACATGCTGAAGTGGGAGCACCAGCCGAACCTGCGCAGCCGCAGCTGGGCGGCCTCGATCGCGGTCCACCGCATCCATGTGGAGCAGGTGCTCGAGGACAACCCGAGCCTGAGATCGCGGCGCGGCCAGGCGCTCGCCGGCGCCTACCGGCTGGCCAGGGCCGAGGCGGTGCGCGAGACGGGCCTCGCGGCGGCGACCTTTCCCGAAATCTGTCCCTTCACCCTCGATGAGGTGATGACCCGGTCCTACGCGAT
>DATLFZ010000570.1:0-2024 GCA_035540795.1 Beijerinckiaceae bacterium
CAAGGCCGATCTCGTCGAGGCGCTCGAATCCGGCATGACGCCCGAAGGCGACACCCTCGGCTCGACCATGGCCCCGGTGGTGCGCAACACTTCCCAGCTGCCGCCGCAGGACCGGGAGGCCATCGCCGAATACATCCTGTCCCTGCCCCCGCGCGAGCCGCCGCCCCGGCGGTGAGCGGACCGGCGGATTTGCGGTGCACGACGATCTGAAAGCGCCCTAGTTTTCCGTCACGTCGGCGGCCCGGATGCGGTCGAGGTCGAGGTCGACCCCGAGCCCCGGGGCGTCGGAGAGGCGGAGCGCACCGTCCGCGACCTGGGGCGGGGCGGCGAGGAGTCCGAAGAGCGGGTTCGCCTTGGAATCCATCTCGACGAGGTCGACCGCCTCCACCGCGGCGGCGAGGTGGGCGCTCGCATAGAGCCCGACGGGGCCGCCGTACATGTGCAGGCAGACGCTGCGGCCGGGACTGCCGACCTGCCCGACGATGGTGCGGCCGCGGCTGAGGCCGGCGGTCTTGGTGAGGTCGGGCTGGACCACCTGCGGGCCGATCTCGTCGAGAAGCCGGGCGAAGCCGTCCTCGCCGTAGCTGTTCTCGCCCATGGCCAGCGGCGGGCGGTCCGGATGCGCCGCCCAGCGCCGATAGGCGGAAAGGTCGTCGACCGCAAAGGGCTCCTCGAGCCAGGCGAGACTTGCGGCGAGGAGGTCGGGCAGGAGCGGCGCGAGGCGCTCGGGGGAATAGCCCTGGCTCGCGTCGGTCGCGAGCATGCGGTCGCCGGCGATCCGCCGGGCCTCGGCGAGGCTGCGGCGGGCGAGGGCCTCGTCCGGGGCGAGCTTCAGCTTGAAGCGGGTGTGGCCGAGCGCCGCCATCGCGTCGATCATCTCCGGGCGGTCGGCCGGCAGGTTGGTGGCGTAGACCGGCACGGGCCGCCGTGCGCGGCTGCCGCGCAGGAGGTCGCAGAGCGGTACGCCGCGGGCCTTGGCGAGGGCGTCCCACAGGGCGATGTCGGCGCCGGCGAGCGCCTGATGGAAGGGCCCCGGCGCCCCCATCTGGTTGGCGAGCGGGCGGGCCGCCGCGAGCAGGCGGTCGTAGAGGTGGACCGGGTCGTCGAGCTCCTGCCCGACGAGAGCCGGGCGCACCACGCGGCGCAGGATCTCGACCCGCTCCGGGCAGCCCGAGGGCGGAAAATTGGCCCAGACCTCGCCGATGCCGGTGGTGCCGTCCTCGAGCTCGGCGAGGACGAGCAGGTTGTGGCGCACGTCGACCCGCCCGAACGGCGCGACGATCGGGTGCCGAACCTTCGCCCGGACGAGGCAGATGCGCAGATCGGCGATGCGCATCAGGCGGCGCCCACGACTTCGCCCGGATCGGTGAGCGGCGGCGTCGGGTAGTGCAGCCCGCGCTGGCCGAAGAGGCCGCGGTTCGGCGCCGGCCCGACCTCGGGCGCCGGGAAGCCGGCGAGCCGGCCGTCCGCGATCCAGGCTTCGTCCTCTCCATAGAGCGCCGCGACGAGCGCCTCCTCGAGCCGCCGGCGGACGGGCGCGTAGGCCGGGTCGTCGGCCCGGTCCGCGAGCTCGCGCGGATCGCGGGCGAGGTCGAACAGCTGGATTACGTTGCCGGCCGGGTACCAGATCAGCTTGTGCGGCCCGTCCGTGACCATGCGGGTCGCCTTCGCCCCGTCGAGGGCCTCGGCGTAGAGGACCTCGCGCCGGCGCCCGCCGACCATGGACAGGCCGGTGCAGCTGTCGGGCGCCGGAATTCCGGCGAGGTCGAGGAGGCTCGGCATGACGTCCTGCAGGCCGACGAGGCGGTCGTCGGTGCGGCCGTGGCCGAGGCCGCCGCGGGCGGGCCCGACGAGGATCATCGGGACGCGGGCGGAGCCGTCGTAGAGGTAGCGCTTGGCCCACAGGCCGTGGTCGCCCAGAAGGTCGCCGTGGTCGCTCGTGACGAGGATGATGGTGTCGTCGAGGAGCGCCTCCTCGCGCAGGGTGCCGATCACCAGCCGCAGCTGGTGGTCGATATGGGTGC
>DATLFZ010000571.1:0-9910 GCA_035540795.1 Beijerinckiaceae bacterium
CGCTTGATGTGACTGTCGATGGTTCGATCGTCCACGTAAACCTGATCGTCATAGGCGGCATCCATCAGGGCGTTGCGGCTCTTCACCACGCCTGGGCGCTGCGCCAGCGCAAACAGGATCAGGAACTCGGTCACGGTCAGCGTGACGTTCTGATCGTTCCAGGTGCAGGTGTGCCTCTCCTGGTCCATGGTGAGCGCGCCGCGCTCCAGGATGCGGCTCTGTTCACCAGCCCGCGGCGCCGTTCCGTCGCGCGTCTGGGCGCGGCGCAGAACGGCCCTGACCCTCTCGACCAGCAGCCGCTGCGAGAACGGCTTCCGGATGAAGTCGTCGGCCCCCATTTTGAGGCCGAACAATTCGTCGATCTCCTCGTCCTTCGAGGTGAGGAAGATCACCGGCACGTCGGACTTCTGGCGCAGGCGCCGCAGGAGCTCCATCCCGTCCATGCGCGGCATCTTGATGTCGAGGATGGCGAGGTCCGGGGGCGAGTGGCGCAGCCCGTCGAGGGCGGAGGCGCCGTCGGTGTAGGTCTGGATGCGGTAGCCTTCCGCCTCGAGAGCGATCGAAACGGAGGTGAGGATGTTGCGATCGTCGTCGACAAGCGCGATCGTGGGCATGCGCTCTTCCTCTTCTGGGCCGCCGCCGCACGGCCGCGGTTCCGGGGGCGGCTAAGCCGCCGGAAAGGGTCACGGGCTCGCCGAAAGTAAGGCTTTGTCCGGGCAATCGCCATACTCCGCCCGTGAAAACGGGGCTTCGCCCCCCGCTCCGGGCGCCTCCCGAGGGGTCGAGAGATGAACGAACCGCCGCCTGGACCCGCCTTCGACGGCGTCGCGCTCGCCAAGGAACTGCTGCGGACCGTCCGGGCAGGGGCGCTCGCCACGCTCGATCCCGCGGGCTTCCCCTTCGCCTCCCTCGTCACCGTGGCGACGGACCACGACGGCGCGCCCCTCCTCCTGATGTCGCGCCTCGCCGCGCATACCCGCAACCTCGACGCGGATTCCCGCGCCTCGATCCTCCTCGCCCAGGGCGGCAAGGGCGATCCGCTCGCCCATCCCCGTCTGACGGTGATCGGGCGCGTGGCCCGCATCGCCGAGCCCCGCGTGCGGGCCCGCTTCCTCGCCCGCCACCCCAAGGCGAAGCTCTACGCCGATTTCGCCGATTTCGCGTTCTGGCGCATGGAGCCGGCGGGCGCGCACCTCAACGGCGGCTTCGCCCGGGCGATGGAGCTGACCGCCGAGCAGATTCGCACCGACCTCGCCGGGGCGGAGGCGCTGGTGGCGGCGGAGGAGGGGGCGCTCTCCCACCTCAACGGGGATCACCGGGACGCGCTCGCCTTGTACGCGACCCGCCTCGCCGGGGGGCCTTCCGCCGACTGGCGCGCCACCGGCCTCGACCCGGACGGCCTCGACCTCGCCGCCGGCGACCTCACCGCCCGCATCCCCTTCCCGGAGCGCGTCGCCGACCCGGTCGGCCTGCGCAAGCTCCTCAAGCGCCTCGCCGACCGGGCCCGGGCCGGCCTTGAGCCCTGAACCGGGAGGTCCGCGTTGCGGCTCCCCGCCGGGGCACCTATGCTCCGCGCCCGTTTCGGAGCCCCCATGCGCCTCGTCCTCGCCGTCGCTCTCCTCCTCCCCGCCGGAGCCGCCCTCGCGCAGCCGGTGGCGCTCGCGCCGCACCGGGCGGTGTACGAGCTCTCCCTCTCCCGGGGCGGCGGGTCGCGCGGGCTCGAGACCGCCCGCGGCCTCGTCGCCTTCGACTTCACCGGCGACGCCTGCGAGGGCTACGCCCTGAAATACCGCCAGGTGACGATTCTGGAGGGAGGCGAGACGGGATCGCGCACGTCGGACCTGCGCAGCACCACCTTCGAGAGCCCGGACGGCGGCAGCTTCCGCTTCCGGTCCGAGCAGGAGCTGCCGAACGGCGACTCGAGCCTCGTCGAGGGGGAGGCGGAGCGGCGCGGGCCGGCGACGACGATCCGCCTGCGCCGGCCGGAGGCGGCGACCGTGACGCTCGACGCGCAGCCCCATTTCCCGACCGCCCACATGCGCCGGCTCCTGGAGGCGGCACGGGCGGGCGAGGCGACCGTCCCGGCCCAGGTCTTCGACGGCACCGACGACGGCCGCAAGGTCTACGACACCCTCGCGGTGATCGGCCGCCGGGCCGAGCCGGGGGCCGAGGAGCCCGGGGAGGGGGCACAGGCCCTCGCCAAGCTCCCGCACTGGCCCGTGCGGCTCAGCTATTTCGCCCCCGGCCAGGGCGAGCGCACGCCGATCTACGTGATCGCCTTCCGGCTCTACGAGAACGGGGTCAGCGCCGGGCTCACCCTCGATTACGGCGAGTTCGCCCTCGCCGGCCGGCTGACCCGCCTCGAGCTCCTGCCGGAGAGCGCCTGCCGGCGCTGACCTCACTCCGCGACGGGCGAGAGCACCCGGCGGGCGGCCATGACGGCTTCCGGGGAAAGGCGCTCCTCTTCGGCGAAGGCGACGAGGAGCGCCTCGTCAGCGGCGACGTGGTCGAGCACGCCGGCGAAAAAGCCCGGATCCGCCGCCGCGGCCCGGATCGTGTTCGGGCGCAGCCCGGAGGCGGCGAGGAAGGCGCCGAGGCGCTCCTCCGAACGCCCGAGGAAGGCGAGGGCGGCGACGGCGACCTCCTCCGCCGCTTCGCGGTCGACGGCGCGGGGGCGAACCCAGGGGTGGCCCGTCGACAGGCCGGGAGGTTTGCGTTTCATCAACATGTCCTCGCTACATAGGACGAGGGACGAAAGGGCGGTGCCGCGACGCGTCCGGCCGCGCCGCTGGGGCGTACGATGAAGAAGACGGTGCTCATCGTCGAGGACAACGAGCTCAACATGAAGCTCTTCAACGACCTCCTCGAGGCGCACGGCTACGCGACCCTGAAGACCGGCAACGGCATCGAGGCGATCGAGCTCGCCCGCGCCCACCGGCCCGACCTGATCCTCATGGACATCCAGCTGCCGGAGGTGTCCGGGCTCGAGGTGACGAAGTGGCTCAAGGAGGACGACGAGCTCCGGGGCATCCCCGTGGTCGCCGTGACCGCCTTCGCCATGAAGGGCGACGAGGAGCGCATCCGGGAGGCCGGATGCGAGGCCTACCTGTCCAAGCCGATCTCCGTGGCGAAGTTCCTCGCCACCGTGCGCACCTATCTCGGCGCCGAACCGGGCGACCGCTGACATGAGTTTCGCGTCCCAGACCAAGGAATTTTCCACGCCATGACGGCCCGCATTCTCGTCGTCGACGACATTTTCGCGAACGTGAAGCTTCTCGAGACGAAGCTGACCGCCGAGTATTTCGACGTGGTGACGGCCATGAACGGCCCGGACGGCATCGCCATCTGCGAGCAGGGGCTGTGCGACATCGTCCTCCTCGACGTCATGATGCCCGGCATGGACGGGTTCGAGGTGTGCCGACGCCTGAAGGCCTCGCCCGCCACCGCGCACGTGCCGGTGGTGATGGTGACGGCCCTCGACCAGCCCTCGGACCGGGTGCGCGGGCTCGACGCCGGCGCCGACGACTTCCTCACCAAGCCGGTCGACGACACCGCGCTGCTGGCCCGCGTGCGCAGCCTCGTGCGGCTCAAGGCGATCACCGACGAGCTGCGCACCCGCGCGCTGGCGAGCCGCGAATACGGCATCGGCGACCCCCTCGCCGCCGCCGTCGGCGACAGCGGCGACAAGGCGCGCATCCTCCTCGTCGACGACCGGCGCAGCTCGTACGAGCGCCTCGCCGGGACGCTGTCGGCGTTCCACACCGTCGAGATCGAGACGGACCCGCACCAGGCGCTGATCAAGGCGGCGGAAGGCAATTTCGAGGTGGCGCTGGTCAGCCTCGACCTCGAGGGCTTCGACGGCCTGCGCCTGTGCAGCCAGCTGCGCTCCCTCGAGCGCACCCGAGCCGTCTCCGTGGTGATGATCGCCGAAGCGGACGACCGGGCGCGGACGCTGCGCGGCCTCGACATCGGCGTGCACGATTTCCTCGTCCGGCCGGTCGACCGCAACGAGCTCGTCGCCCGCATCCGCACCCAGGTCCGGCGCAAGCGCTATTCCGAGAGGCTGCGCCAGGCGGTCCACGCCTCGATGGAGATGGCCGTCACCGATCCGCTGACCGGGCTGCACAACCGGCGCTATCTCGACAGCCAGCTCGGGCCCCTCTTCGACGAATCCACCCTGCGCGGCCGCCACCTGTCGCTCCTCCTGCTCGACATCGACCGCTTCAAGGCGATCAACGACACGTACGGCCACGACGCCGGCGACGAGGTTCTGCGGGAGTTCGCCGCCCGGCTGCGGGCGCAGACCCGCAGCATCGACCTCGTGACCCGGTTCGGGGGCGAGGAGGTCGTCATCGTCGTGCCGGATTCCCCCCTCGACGGGGCCCAGATCGTCGCCGAGCGCATCCGCGAGCGCATCGAGGCGGCGCCGTTTTCCATCGCGCAGGGCAGCCGCCACATCCCGGTCACGGTCTCGATCGGGGTCGCGGCCCGCCGCGCGGGCGACACCTCCGCCGCCGACCTCCTCAAGCGGGCCGACCTCGCCCTGTACCGGGCCAAGGAGGCCGGGCGGAACCGGGTCGTCGCCGAGGCGGCCTGAGGCCGAAACCCTACCCTTTAAGGTTGACGGACGATGAAGGCCGCCGCCGGGGCGATCGAGCCTTGTCGGCGCACCGCGGACCTGTAGGTTCGGGGCAGCGGCGCCGTCGCGCCGCGGAAAAGCCGCCGATACCAGGTCCGCCGCATCTCCTGGGGTTCGGAGGCTCGGCCGGCCCGGGGGTGGTCCATGCCTCCTCATGACCGCCTCCGGCCGGCCACCTCGCCCTTCCGCCCGGAACCCCGTGCCCGCCGCCGCGATTAGCGCGCGGAGGTACGCCATGCCCAAAACCCTCGACGGACAGGTCGCGCTGGTCACCGGCGGCAGCAGCGGCATCGGCGCGGGCATCTGCCGGGCGATGGCCGCCGCCGGCGCCGCGGTCGGAGTGAACTACAACAGCGGCGGCGAGGACGCGAAGCGCGTCGTGCGCGAGATCGAGGAGGCGGGCGGTCGCGCGGTCGCGATCGGTGCCGACGTTTCCGACGAGGGCGACGTCGAGCGCATGTTCGACGAGCTCCTCGCCGCCTTCGGCCGCCTCGACATCCTGGTCGCCAATGCGGGCCTGCAGAAGGACGCGCCGATCGGCGAGATGTCCCTGAAGGACTGGCGCACCGTGATCGACGTCAACCTCACCGGGCAGTTCCTGTGCGCCCGGGCGGCGATCCGCATCTTCGACCGGCAGGAGCCGCGCCCCGAGATCTCGCGGGCGCGGGGCAAGATCCTGTGCATCTCATCGGTGCACGAGATCATCCCCTGGGCCGGGCGCGTGAACTACGCGGCGTCCAAGGGCGGCGTCATGCTGTTGATGAAGAGCCTGGCGCAGGAGGTCCTGGAACGGGGCATCCGGGTCAACGGCATCGCGCCGGGCGCCATCCGCACGCCGATCAACAAGGAGGCGTGGGGGACCGACGAGGCGATGCAAGAGCTCCTCGAACTGATCCCCTACGGCCGCATCGGCGAGGTCGAGGACGTGGCCCGTGCCGCCGTGTGGCTCGCCTCCGACGAATCCGACTACGTCACCGGCCACAGCCTCGTCATCGACGGCGGCATGACCCTCTACCCCGCCTTCCGCGACAACGGCTGATCCGCCGGCGGGCGGGCGAGCGCCGCGCCGGGCCACACCGCCGGCTTCACGCGGGCGTATGGCGGCGGGAACGGAAGGTCGACGCCGAGCGCCTCGGCGGCGTGCCAGCCCCAGCGCGGCTGGTCGAGGATGCCGCGGGCGAGGGCGACCATGTCGGCGTCGCCGCGTCGGACGATCTCGTCGGCGTGATTCGGGTCGACGATGAGCCCGACCGCGCGGGTCGGAAGCCCGGTCTCCTGGCGCACCCGCGCCGCGAGGGGGACCTGGTAGCCCGGCCCGAGCGGGATCCGGGCCTTCAGCGCGATGCCCCCCGAGCTGACGCAGGCGAAGTCGTAGCCGAACGCCTTCAGCGCCGTGGCGAGGCCGACCGCATCCTCGACCTGCAGCCCGTCGTCGGTCCAGTCCCGGCCGGTGATGCGGGCGCCGAGCGCCACGTGCGCCGGCACGGCCGCGCGGACCGCTTGCGCGACGCGCAGCGGGAAGGCGAGGCGGCGGTCGCGGTCGCCGCCCCAGCGGTCCTCGCGCCGGTTCGACAGGGGCGACTGGAAGGTGTGCAGGAGATAGCCGTGCGCCATGTGCAGCTCGACTTCGTCGAAGCCGATGCGCACGGCGCGCTGCGCCGTCTCGACGAAGGCCTTTTCGATGCGGTCGAGATCGGCCTCCGTGAGCTCCCGCGGCAGGGGCCAGCCGTCGTCGAAGGGGAGGGGGGAGGGCGCCATCGCGGTCCACAGGTCCTCGCCCTCCGAGAGGGCGCGCCCGCCTTCCCAGGGCCGCTGCGCGGAGCCCTTCCGTCCGGCGTGGTTGATCTGGATGCCGAACCTCGTGCCCGGCAGGGCGACGCCGCGGGCGGCGGCGAGGGCGCGGGCGAGCGTCCGCTCGTTGTCGTCCGAATAGAGCCCGAGGCAGCCGTGCGTGATGCGCCCGTGCCGCTCGATCGCGGTCGCCTCGACCACCACCAGGCCGGCGCCGGACATGGCGAGCGTCATCAGGTGCTGCAGGTGCCAGTCGCCGGCGCAGCCGTCGTGGGCCGAGTACTGGCACATCGGCGCGACGACGATGCGGTTCGGCAGGCGCACGGGGCCGAGATCGAAAGGCGAGAACAGACCGGTCATGGAGATCCGAGGCTCGAAAGGAGGGACGCCGCTCCATAACCGAAACCATGGCTCGGGGGGAGGCCTCGACAGGCGTGATCCGGACGCGGGGACACGGTTCCAAAGGCGACCGACACCCCGACGAGGTGACGGACGCCCTCGGCATGGTCGGATTCTACAGGCGCGCCTGGCCCTCGCAGTTGCTGATGCCGATCACAAATCGGTCCTGCCCTTCCCGGCGCAGCATCTGATTGCAGGTGACCGTACGCTCGAAACGCAACGCCTGCCCAGCCTGCTGGGTGCCCGGCTGACCGCCCGGCTGGATCGCGCCGGTCACGTCTGCCGGCGCACGCAACGAGCCGGAATCGTTGATCCGGGTGCGCACGAGGGCCGTGTCGGCCCCGATCGGATTGACCTCCGCCACCTCGATGCGCAGCTCGTAATCCTGGATCGCGTCCCGCATCTCCAGGGTGGTGAGGACGATCCGCTGGAACCGGATGATGTCCTGCTTGTCGAGGGACACGGTGGTGAAGGCCTTGCGCCGATCACCGGCCATGACCTCCATCGACACCGCGAAGGTGGCGCCGTCGGCCACGTACTCTCGCACCAGCTTGGTGAGGCGGTCGACGTCACCGGCCTTCACCACCTGGGTCAATTCCTGCTGCGCTTTCTGAAAGAAGGATTGAACTTCCTGTTTCGACACCGGCTGCTGGGCGCTCGCCGGTCCGGCGGCCAGCACGAGCCCCACGAGCGCCGTGCCCGCCACGATCGACTTCATCATCGCTCACTCCCCTCGTTCGGTTGGAGGTGCGCGCCGTGGGCTCCGGAGGCGAACGTTCCGTCTGCCCTGCGGCTCCGGGCGCACCGAGCCGACAACGACACCCTTTGGTCAGGGGTTGCGGAGCAGCCGGACACCTATGGCTCGCGCCGGGCAGCCTGCCGCGGGCCGCTTGCCAAGGCGGCGGTTTCGGAACAGCTTGGCGCCCCTTCCACAGGGCCCGCCCATGACAATCCGCGAAGACGTTCTCGCCGCCATCGGCAACACGCCGCTGATCCGTCTGCGCCGCGCCTCCGAGGCGACCGGCTGCACCATCCTCGGCAAGGCCGAGTTCATGAATCCGGGCCAGTCGGTGAAGGACCGGGCGGCGCTCTTCATCGTGCGCGACGCCGAGCGCCGCGGTCTGCTCCGCCCGGGCGGGATCATCGTCGAGGGCACCGCCGGCAACACCGGCATCGGCCTCGCCCTCGTCGCCAACGCGCTCGGCTACCGGACCGTGATCGTCATCCCGGACACGCAGAGCCAGGAGAAGAAGGACATGCTGCGCCTCTCCGGGGCGGAGCTGATCGAGGTCCCGGCGGTGCCGTACGCGAACCCGAACAACTACGTGAAGGTGTCGGGCCGCCTCGCCGAGCGCCTCGCCCGCGAGCACCCGCAAGGGGCGATCTGGGCGAACCAGTTCGACAACACGGCGAATCGCGCCGGGCACGTGGAGACGACCGGGCCGGAGATCTGGGAGCAGACCGGCGGCCGCATCGACGGCTTCGTCTCCGCCGTCGGCACCGGCGGCACGCTCGCCGGCGTCGCCCTGGCGCTCAAGGCCCGCGACCCGAAGGTGACGATCGCGCTGGCCGACCCGCTCGGGGCCGCCCTCTACAGCTACTACACGACGGGGGAGCTCAAGGCCTCGGGCTCGTCCATCACCGAGGGCATCGGCCAGGGCCGCATCACCGCGAACCTCGAAGGCGCCCCGATCGACGTCGCCTACCAGATCCCGGACGAGGAGGCGGTGCCGCTCGTCTTCGACCTCCTGGAACACGAGGGCCTGTGCGTCGGCGGCTCCACGGGCATCAACGTCGCCGGCGCGATCCGCCTCGCCCGGCAGCTCGGGCCCGGCAAGACCATCGTCACGATCCTGTGCGACTACGGCACGCGCTACCAGTCGAAGCTGTTCAACCCGGACTTCCTGCGCTCGAAGGGCCTGCCCGTGCCGGGCTGGATGGCGCGCGAGAGCCGCATCCGACCGGACCTCGTCTGAGGCGGGGATCGAACCGGCCGCTGCCGAGTTGAAGGGGCTCCCGCCCGGAGCCTCTCCCATGCGCCCTCGCCCCGACGCCGCGGAATCCCGTGGCTGAGCGCTCGTCCGCCGAGACCCTGACCGGCCATGCCGGCGAGCTCGCGACCCGGCTCCTCGCCTGGACCCGGGAGGCACCCCTCGTGCACGTCGCCGGAAGCGAGCGGCGGGCGAACGAACTCGCGGCCCTGGTGCGCGGCCTCGCGCCCGACCTCGCGGTCGATGTGCTGCCCGGCTGGGACTGCCTGCCGTACGACCGGGCGCCGCCCTCCCGCCTCGCCATGGGCCGGCGAACGGCGGCGCTCGCCCGGATGGCGCAGGCCGCGCCGGCGCTCCTGCTGACCACCCCGGACGCGATCCTGCAGCGGGTGCCGCCACGCTCTCTCTGGCCCGAGATCCGTCTGGAGCTGCATCCGGGCGAACCCGTCGCGGATCTCGCGCCGTGGCTGTCCCGGGCGGGCTACGTCCTCGACGAGCGGGTCGACGAGCCGGGGGAGGCGGCGCTTCGCGGCGAGGTGATCGACCTCTTCCCCGCCGGCGCCGCGGTGCCCGTTCGGATCGACCATGCGGACGGCCGGGTCACGGCCCTGTGGGACTACGACCCGGTCTCCCAGCTCACCATTGCGGAGCGGGAGGCGGTGGTGCTCGACCCCGCGTCGGAATGCGTCACCGGGTCGGAGCGCTTCCCGGGCATGGAGCACTGGCTGCCGGACTTCGTGCCGGGGCTCGAGACCCTGTTCGACTACCTCCCGGAGGCAGGCCTCGCGATCGAGCCGAAGGCGGAGGAGCGCCGGCTCGCCTTCCTGGAGCAGGTCGCCGACGCCCATGCGGGCCGGCGCGCGCGGCCCGAGCGCGAGGGGCGGCCGCCGCTGCCGCCCGAGCGGCTCTACCTCGACGCGGCGGCATGGGACGGCGCGGTCCGAGGGCGCCGGCTCAGCCTCCTCGCCTTCGCGAACGGCGAGCCCGCGGTGCCGCGCTTCGCCGCGGGAAAGAGCCCGATCAAGGCCGCCGCCTCCTTCGTCGCCGAGCGCCTGCGCAAGGGCCGGGTCGTTCTCGCCGGGTCCGAGCG
>DATLFZ010000572.1:0-3594 GCA_035540795.1 Beijerinckiaceae bacterium
CGTATAAGCTGATCGTCGATCGCGCCACGTTCGGCGGCGCCACGAACATGATCCTGCGCCTCTCCACGGACGGCGGGTCGAGCTTCGTCGCGAGCGCCGGTGCCTACGCATACGCGCTGCAAGTGCCGGCCGGCGCCACTACGGAACTCTTCGACCGCGGGACGGACACGGTCATCTACGTCTCGGCGGCGACCAGCAGCGACACACCGGTCAGTGGGGAAATCGCGATCTTCAACGCCCGCACAGCAACGGCCCGCACCCAGGTTACGGCCCTGATGACGGGCCAGCGCTCCGAGGTGGCCCTCGGCACGCAGATCTTCTCCGGCGCCCGGCTCGCGGCCGAGGACAACAACGCGGTCCGGCTCCTGCACCCGAGCGGCTGGACCGGGGGCCAGATCACTTTCATCGGGGTTGCGCCATGAGCACCAAGATCGTCGACGGCATCGAAGTGCCGCTGTCCGAAACGGACATCGCGCAGGCGGCGGCCGACGCCGCCGCGCCCATGCCGCCCGCACAGCGGGTTGGGGCGCCCCGTCCGGTGCTGGCGGTCTCGGCCCATCTCGAGATCGACGCTCTCGGTGGCATCAATGCGGTCGCGACCACGATGGGCGTCGCCTTCGTCATGGAAGCCGACGAAGGCGTGTATTGGGCATTCTTCGAGGAAGAGTTCGCCAACGCGAACTACGTCGTGATGCAGCCGAATTGCCGCAAGGCGGGCTCGATCCTCGACGCCCGCGTGACCGAACAGGACACCTACTATTTCGAGATCACGGTGACGCGCCGGGATAATGGCGAGCCCGCGCGCCCCGATTCCATTTCCTTCGCCATCATTGCCTGAAAGGGCGGATCATGGAGCCGAAAATGAAGATGGTGTGCGAAGTCAAGGGCGCCGCTCGCGTCGTGACCACCGTGAGCAACGATCCCGCCGTGCTCGGGAGCCAAGTCCGGCAGGTGCCGGGCGTGGGGCAGCCGTTCTGGATGTGGCTCACGCTTCCGGCCGGAACGCTGATGGGCGCGGATTTCACGGGCGCCCCGGTCGTGAGCAGCGACGCCGCGGTGAACGCCGCCGCGATCCAGGCCATGCTCGACAGCCCGCCGTCGCAAGACGTGCTGATCTGGGCCTGACGGCCCCGCCGGGCGCGGCCTGATCGACGCCCGGCTTCCTGCGCCTCTCTCCCCGGAGCCTGCCATGTGGTCGTTCCCGAAGATGCTCGGGGCGCTCGCGCTCGCGTGCGCGGTGCTCGTCGCGTGGGGCGCAGCGGCGGAGGACTGGGGCGGCCCCATGCCGGTCGCTCAACCCCGCGAGCCGAAGAACGCCTACGAGCGGCTCTATGCCCGCGTGGACCCCTACGCGAACTGCTGCTGGTCCCGGGAGTGCTGCCAGCCGATCTCCGAGGAGGAGATCGAGCCGGTGCCCGGCTCCTCGACCCGAACCGGCCCCGGCAAGTACCGCATCAAGGCTTCCGGCGAGATCCGGGAGGCGAAGTGGTCGCCTGACGGGCGCTACCACCGCTGCGCCTGCGAGGGCGCGGACAAGGAGTGGGAGCGGCTCCCGACGAGCTACACCTACTGCCTGTTCGTGCCGGCGCCGGGGTCGTAGGCGGCGCGGGACCGGCCCGCTCTGCATCGGCCCTGATTTTCGATGGCCGCCCCTACGGGCGGCACCGCCGCGCCTTCCCGATCCTCTACCACAACCAGGACCGAACCTCCATGAGCCGAGCCGCGTTCTTCAACGCCGTCCGAGCCGACTTCGGCCGCCTGTCGCAACAGCAGGTGGACGGCTTCAACGCGGTCCTGGACGCCTGGGGCGATGCCGATCCGCGCTTCACTGCCTATGCGCTCGCGACCGCATGGCATGAGACCGCCCGCACCATGCAGCCGATCAAGGAGCACGGGGGCGCGGCCTACTTCAAGCGCATGTACGACATCGAGGGCGAGCGGCCGCACGTCGCCCGTGCTCTCGGCAACCTGACGCCCGGTGACGGGGCACGGTTCGCCGGCCGGGGTTACGTGCAACTCACGGGCCGGGCCAACTACGCCAAGGCCGGAACCCGCGTCGGGCGCGACCTCATCGGCAACCCGGACCTCGCCATGCAGCCGGACATCGCGGCGCGGATCATGGTCGCCGGTATGCGCGAGGGGTGGTTCACCGGCAAGCGCCTCGCCGACTACTTCAACGGCAGCGTGGACGATCCCCGGAACGCCCGCCGCATCATCAACGGGATCGACAAGGCCGACGTGATCGCCGGCTACCACCGTTCGTTCCTGAAGGCGCTACAGGCCGCAGGGCGGCCCGTACAGCCCCACGCGCCCGTTCCCCCGCCTCCGGACATCCCGAGGCCGGAACCCGCCCCAGCGGCCAATCCTGGCGGCTTCTGGGCCTGGCTCAAGTCCCTCTTCACCTGAAGGAGCACCCCATGAAAGGCTGGCGCACTCTCCTCGTCAACGGCGGCACCGTCGCCGCCATCGCTCTTCTCGGCTGGGCCGCCGAGGTCAACTGGGGCGATCACGTCTCCGCCGGCACCGCGGCGGTCATCGTCGCCGTGGTCAACATCGGCCTGCGCCTCGTCACCACGGGGCCGGTCGGGCGCGCGTGAGCGCGTTCGTCGCCGCGGCGCTGCGGGCGGGGCTCGCCTTCCTGGCGAGCCTCATTCTCGGCGCGTGGCGCGAGTGGCAGTCCGCCCGCGCCCACGAAGCCAAGGGCCGGGCCGAGGGCGCGGCCGAGACACAGGCCGTCGTTTCGGAGACCGCCGATGCTCAAGCCGAGGTCAACGCCGCTCGTCGGGGCGGTGCTGCTGATGTCGCTCGCCGGCTGCGCGACGATGCCCGCCGGGCCCGTGGCGACGGCAAGGCCGGCTCCGGCCCCTGAGATTCGCGCCGCGCTGGCGCCGATGTGTCCGACACCTTCGCGGCTCTCGCCGGCCGAGATGGAGGCCATCGCCGACGCGCTGGACCATGCCCCGCAGTCGCATGGCCTCGACCTTCTCGCGACGGAATGGGAGCGCCTGAACGCGGGCGCGAAAGCCTGCCGGGGCGAACGCTGACCCGTCCGCCGGTCTCCCGGTTCTGGGCCCGCATCCTCCGGATCGGCCGGATCGTCACCCTTCGACACCGGCTCCTGCCGGTCTCGCACCGAAAGCTCTGGGGCCGGCGGAAGCGGCGGCGCTGATCACCTCCTCCTGAAACCACCGACCTCGTGGGGGCACGCGGCCGATGACCGAAGACGCAATCCGAGGGGCGCTTCTCAGCCTCGACAAGAAGATGGACGACGTGCGGGACCGGGTGTCCCGTATCGAGGAGCGGCAGGCCGCGGCGAAGGAGGCCACCGAGCACAGCCGCACGAACGCCAAGATGGCCCTCGACGGGCTCGGGGCCAAGATCGACAAGCTGGGCGCCCAGGCGGTCAAGGTCGAGGGCGACGTGCTCTTGCTCGCGGAGAAGCACGACGGCCTCCAGGTCCGAGTCGTGAAGGTCGAGGACGCCCAGAAGGTGCTCGACGCCCGCGTCCATTCCGCGGCGATGAAGGGCGGCGGCGTCGGTGGCGGGATCGGGTTCGGCATCGGGACCGCCCTGTGGCTGTTCGCGCAACCGCTC
>DATLFZ010000573.1:0-3909 GCA_035540795.1 Beijerinckiaceae bacterium
GGTCGTCGGGGTCGGGGCGCAGGTCTCCTGGTTCCGCGAGGGCGACCGCGTCTGCGCCCTCCTCGCCGGCGGCGGCTACGCCGAATACGTCGCCGCGCCGGCGCCGCAATGCCTGCCGATCCCGGGCGACCTCTCCCTGGACGAGGCGGCCTGCCTGCCCGAGACCTTCTTCACCGTGTGGACCAACGTGTTCGACCGCGGACGCCTGCAGCCGGGCGAGACGCTCCTCGTCCACGGCGGCTCGTCCGGCATCGGCACGACGGCGATCCAGATGGCGAAGGCCTTCAGCGCCAAGGTTTTCGCCACGGCGGGAAGCGCGGAGAAGTGCAAGGCTTGCGAGGATCTCGGGGCCGACCGGGCCATCGACTACAAGCAGGAGGATTTCGTCGCCGTCGTCCGCAAGGAGACGGACGGCCGCGGCGTCGACGTGGTGCTCGACATGGTCGGCGGGGACTACATCCCGCGCAGCCTCGAGATCCTCGCCACGGAGGGCCGCCACGTCAGCATCGCCTTCCTGCAGGGGTCGAAGGTGACCCTCAACTTCTTCCCCGTCATGACGAAGCGGCTCACCCTCACCGGCTCCACATTGCGCCCGCGCTCGGTGGCGCAGAAGGGCGCCATCGCGGCGAGCCTGCGCGAGAAGGTGTGGCCCCTCGTCGCCGAGGGGCGCATCCGGCCGGTGATCCACGCCCGCTTCCCGCTCGCGGAGGCCTCCCAGGCGCACGCGCTGATGGAATCGAGCGCCCATATCGGAAAGATCGTGCTCGTGGTGCGGAACGAAGCGGCCTGACGATCGTCTCCGGATGGAACGGAGACCGTCGATGACAGCCGCCAACGTGAACGACCGCGACAGCATCGCCCGCATCTACCCGCGGGAGGCCTACGAGGAGGATGCGGGGCTCAACGCCCTCGCCAAGAGCGCCGTCCTGCACGGGGTCCGCATCCTGTCCGAGCCGGACGAGACGGGCGCGTTCCGGCTCGCCCGCGCGCAGCGCCAGGTGGCGGAGCGCGACCCCGAGGGCGACACCGTCTTCCTCGCCCCCTACCTCGCCGACGAGCTCGACGCGCTGCGGCGCGACCCGGTCTACGGCGGGCCGGAGGAGAAGGAGGGCCTATCGGTGATCGCGCCGCGCGGCGATTACGAGGGGTTCCTCGACCGCATCGCCGAGGCGGCCCGGGCGGTGCGGTTCAAGGGACCGATCGGCAAGGAGGAGGAGCGCCTGCGCGGCTTCCACGGCGGCTGAGGCGCCGCTCAGAGCTTGCCCTGCGCCACGGCGGTCCTGATGCGGGCGAGGCCGTCGGGCGCGACCGGCTCGACCCGGATGATCGGGTGCCCGCCGGACGAGAACCGCTTCGAGAACAGCAGGCGGATGTAGCCGCCGTCGACCATCGGCAGGAAGTACAGGCCGTCGCTTTCGCTGCGCAGGAAGCTGTAGGCACCGATGTAGAAGCTTTCCTCGTAGCGCTTCACCGCGCGGCGCACCGCCGGATGCATGACGAGCGTGATGCCCTGCGCTTCGCAAGCCTCTTCGATGCCGGTGATCGTCAGCACGGCCGAACCTCTCGTCTCGACGCCCGTCTCCGGCGCCTCCGAGGTTCAACGCCCGCCCCCGCCAACCGGTTCGACCGTCCCGTTCACGGCCGCGCGAAGTCGTTGTCGCGGCACGAAAAAAGGCCCCGCCGGAGCGGGGCCCGAGTCGAAGGGGAGGAAACGAGAAAGGCCCAGTCGCCGCATCTCGCCCTGACAAACGTGCGCCGCGGGAAGTCGGTTCCGCGGCGCGGCCAGGCCCCGGCCGAAGCCTATTGCGGCAGCTTGTCGTCGATCCCCCGGACGTAGAAGTTCATGCCGAGGATCTGCTCGTCGGCGAGCGCGCCCTGGCCCTTGCACTCGACCTCGGTGCCGTCCTGGCGCCGGATCGGGCAAGCGAACGGGTGCTTCTTGCCCGTGCGGATCGCCTCTTCGGTCTCCTGCGCCATCTTGCGCACGTCGTCGGGCATGTTCTTGTAGGGCGCCATCTTGACCATGCCGGAATCGAGACCGCCCCAGGTGTCCTCGGACTTCCAGGTGCCGTCGAGGGCGGCCTTGGTGCGGCGCACGTAGTACTCCGACCAGTCGTCGATGATGGCGGTGAGCTGCGCCTTCGGCGCGAAGCGCTCCATGTCGGAGGCCTGGCCGAAGCCGAGGACGCCGCGCGCCTCCGCCGTCTGCAGGGGCGCCGGGCTGTCGGTGTGCTGGGCGAGCACGTCGACGCCCTGGTCGAGGAGCGCTTTCGCGGCGTCGGTCTCCTTGGCCGGGTCGTACCAGGAATTCACCCACACGACGCGGATGCGCACGTTCGGGTTCACCGACTGCGCCCCGAGGAAATAGGCGTTGATGCCGGCCACCACCTCGGGGATCGGGAAGGCGGCGACGTATCCGATCGTGTTCGACTTCGTCATCCGGCCGGCGATCTGGCCGATGATGTAGCGGCCCTCGTGGAACTTGGCCGCGTAGGTGGCGACGTTGTCGGCGCGCTTGTAGCCGGTCGCGTGCTCGAACCGGACCTTCGGGTGCCGGCGGGCGACGCGCAGGGTCGGCTCCATGAAGCCGAACGAGGTCGTGAAGACGAGCCCGTGGCCCGTGCGGGCGAGCTGCTCGATGGCGCGCTCCGAATCGGCCTCGGCGACGTTCTCGACGTAGGTCGTCTCGACCTGGGCACCGAGCGCCTTCTCGATGGCGAGGCGGCCCTGGTCGTGCTGGTAGGACCAGCCGTGGTCGCCGACCGGGCCGACATAGATGAACCCGACCTTCAGCTTGGCTCCCGTCTGGGCCTGCTGGGCGGCGGCAGGGCCGAACGCCAGGGCGAGAGCCGCGCATGCGAGGAGAATCCGACGCCTCATGAAAGGACCCCTGTGGTTGCGGAAGTCGCAGGGTGGCAGGACTCGCCCGCCGCCGCAACGGGCGCGCACTTGCCCGCTCCGTGCAGGCAGCTAGAACCGGGGCGAGGAGGGCACATGCCGCACGCGAAGGAACGGGAGCTCCTGAGACGCATCAAGCCGCGCCTGCGCATCGTCGAGGACGAGGCGCTCAACGCGGAGGCGGATCCCGCCGACCTCGACCCGTTCCTGACCCCCTTCGACGCCTTCTTCGTGCGCAACAACGGGTTCCTGCCGCCCGAACCTGCCGATCCGGAAGCCTGGAGCCTCACCGTCGACGGCGAGGTCGAGCGGCCGGCAAGCTGGACGGTCGCGGAGCTCCGGCGCGCCTTCCCCGCCGTCACCGTGACGGCCGTGCTCGAATGCGCGGGCAACGGACGGGCCGGGTTCTCGCCCGCGACGGACGGCCTCCAGTGGACGACCGGCGCCGTCGGCTGCGCCCGTTGGACCGGCATCCGCCTCGCCGACCTCCTCGAAGCGGCGGGCCTGCGGCCGAGCGCGGTCTATACCGGCCATCTCGGCCCCGACCGCGCCTCCGACGGCTCCGACAAGCCGGCTTTGTCCCGCGGCCTGCCGATCGCCAAGGCGCTCGCGCCCGAAACCCTCGTCGCCTACGCCATGAACGACGAACCGCTCCCGTTCCTGCACGGCGGGCCGCTGCGGATCGTCGCGCCGGGCTTCCCGGGCTCCGCCTGGCAGAAATGGCTCGCCCGCATCTGGGTGCGCGACCGGGAGCACGACGGCGAGAAGATGACGGGCACGAACTACCGCCTGCCGCGCCGGCCCGTGGCGCCGGACGGGCCGTTCGACCCGGCCGATTTCGCCGTCATCGAGGACATGCCGGTGAAGGCGCTGGTCACGGCGCCCGCGGAAGGTTTCCGGGCCGCCGCCGGCGCGCCCCTCGCGATCCGCGGCTTCGCGTGGAGCGGGCACGTGCCGGTCGCGTCCGTCGCGGTCTCGGCGGACGGGGGCGCCACCTGGCATGCGGCGGAG
>DATLFZ010000574.1:0-24994 GCA_035540795.1 Beijerinckiaceae bacterium
GCCGGGACGCCTCCTCCTCGCTCGCCCAGACCACGGCCCGCGCCTCGGGCCCGATCGTCGGCTCCCCCGAGCGCCAGCGGGCGGCGTGCGCGCAGACCACGAAATGCACCCTGACCCGTCCGTCCCCGTCGCGCTCGATCACCTCGACATGGTCGAGGAAGCCGAGAAGATCGGCTTCGACGCCGACCTCCTCCAAAAGTTCCCGGCAGGCGGCCTCGGCGAGGGTCTCCCCCGGCTCCACGAGGCCGCCGGGCAGGCTGTAGAGCGCATCGAGGGGCGGGCGCGCCCGGGCCGCGAGCAGGACCTTTCCGTCGCGCAGGACGGCGACCGATGCCGCGAGGATCGGCCGGGCGGGGTAGAGGCGCTCGCTCAGGGCCGCCTCACACGTGCTGGCCGCCGTTGATGTGCAACTCGGCCCCGTGGACGTACGAGCTCATGTCCGTGCACAGGAAGTAGATCGCCTTGGCGACCTCGTCCGGCGTGCCGAGCCGGTGCATCGGGATCTGCTCCTCGACGAGCTTCTCGGTCCCGGGCGACAGGATCGAGGTGTCGATCTCGCCCGGGGAGATCGCGTTCACCCGCACCCCGAAGGGGCCGAAATCCGCCGCCATCTCGCGGGTCAGCGCCGCGAGCGCCGCCTTCGAGGTCGAATAGGCCGCCCCGGCGAAGGGATGGACCCGGGAGCCCGCGATCGAGGTGACGTTGACGACCGACCCCTTGGCTCGGGTCAGCTCCTCGCGCAGACCCCGGGCCAGCATGATCGAGGCGAAGAAGTTGACCTGAAAAACGTGCTGCCAGTCCGCATAGGCGGTCTCGAGGGCGTTGAGGCGCGACCCGCCCGGCCCCTTCGGCGAGATGCCGGCGTTGTTGACGAGGGCGTGCAGGCAGCCGCCCTCGGGTTCGAGCCGGCGCTTCGTCTCCTCGATGGCGCGGCGGGTGTCGTCCGGGCTCGCGAGGTCGACCTGGAGGTGGTCCTCCGGGCCGAGCTCCCACGGACAGTTCTCCGGAAAGGGATGGCGCGAGGCGGTGATCACCCGCCAGCCCGCCGCCGAGAAGCGCTTGACGGTCGCATGGCCGATGCCCCGGCTCGCGCCGGTGAGCAGCATGACCCGGCGGCCCGCGTTGGAACGTGGAGACTGCAAGCGCGACCTCACCGGTTGAAGGGGGCGGACCCTACTGCCTCGCCGGCCCGCGGTCCACGCGGCATCTCCTCACGGATAGAGCCGGGTCTTGGTCCAGCCCTCGCCGGCGCGGGTGAAGCGGATGCGCTCGTGCAGGCGGAAGGGGCGGTCCTGCCAGAACTCCATCGCGACCGGCGCGATGCGGAAGCCGGACCAGTAGGGCGGGCGCGGCACCTCGCCGATCGCGTATCGCGCGGCGTAGAACGCGACCGCCTTCTCGAGGGCGAAGCGGCTCTCCAGCGGGCGCGACTGCTGGCTCGCCCAGGCGCCGATGCGGCTGTCCCGCGGCCGGCTCGCGAAATAGGCGTCGGCCTCCGCGTCCGAAACCCGGCTCACCGGCCCCCGGGCGCGGATCTGCCGGCGCAGGCTCTTCCAGTGGAACAGCAGCGCGGCCTGCGGATTGGCCGCGAGCTCCTGCCCCTTGGCCGATTCCACGTTGGTGTAGAAGACGAAGCCGCGCTCGTCCGCGCCTTTCAGCAGGACCATGCGCAGGTTCGGCAGGCCCTCCGCGTCGGTGGTGGCGAGGGCCATGGCGGTCGGATCGTTCGGCTCCGAGGCCTCCGCCTCGGCCATCCAGGCGCGGAAGAGCGCCAGCGGCTCTCCCGCTTCGGTGAAGTCACCGTTCGTTAAGTTGTCCAAGGCGACAAATCCGACGTGTGGCGTCTGAGGCCGGGGGCCCGACCGTGTCCGTTTCGCGTCGCGTCTATAGACCATCGTCCCGGCGGGGCGAAGGCCCGCTGCGCTGCGCCGCCGCGGCGCTCCTCGCGCTCGCCGCGGGCGGCTGCACCTGGTCCTTCCCCATGGCGTCCCTGATGCCCGAGCGCCCGGAGACGACCGGCTCGTTGAGGTTCGTCTCGCCCCTCGCGCCCGAGCTCGAACGGGAGGATTGGCGCCGGGCCAAGGCCGCCCTCGCCGTCGCCCTCGACCCGCAGGGAAACGGCGCCGAGGTGAGCTGGGACAACCCCGACACCGCCATGCGGGGGAGCTTCGTCCCGGTCGGCGCGCCGTTCTCGGCGAGCGACGAGGTCTGCCGCGCCTTCCTCGCCGTGGTCGCCGCGCGGGAGGCGACGCGGCGGCTGCAGGGCACCGCATGCCGCACGGGCGGCGAATGGGCGGTGAAGGACGTGAAGCCGTGGAAGGCGCCCGGCTGAGCCTGCCGCCGCATTGCGAGTGCCGGCCGTCCGCCCCATATCGGCCGCGGACGCCGCGTTCCTGAGCGTCCGGTCCGGAACAGCCCATGCGCGATCCCTACAGCGTCCTCGGCGTCGCCAAGACGGCGGGCGAGGCCGACATCAAGAAGGCGTTTCGCAGGCTCGCCAAGACCTACCACCCCGACCACAACAAGACCGACCCGAAGGCCAAGGAGCGCTTCGCCGAGGTCAACGCCGCCTACGAGATCCTCGGCGACGCCGGCAAGCGCGCCCAGTTCGACCGGGGCGAGATCGGCGCCGACGGCAAGCCGCGCTTCCAGGGCTTCGAAGGGTTTTCCGGGGCCGACGGATTCGGGTTCGGCTTCGGCGGCGCCCGCCGGGCCCGGAGCGGCGGCGACGACATCTTCTCCCAGATCTTCGGCGAGGCCTTTCGCACCGCCGAGCGCGGGCCCCGGGCGGCCCGGCGCGGCGAGGACGTCAACGCCACCCTGACGGTCACGCTGGAGGAGGTGGCCGCCGAGGCGCGGCGCCGGGTGGCGCTGCCGACCGGCCGCGAGGTCGACGTGGTCGTCCCGAAGGGCGTCGTCGACGGCCAGGTGATCCGCCTGCGCGGCCTCGGCCAGAGCGCCGGCGAGCCCGGCGACGTGCTCCTGACGCTCCGCATCGCCCCGCACGAGCGCTTCACCGCCGAGGGGGCGAACCTGCGCACCCGGGTGCCGGTCGAGCTCGACGAGGCGGTGCTCGGCGGCACCGTCCGCATTCCGACCCTGACCGGCGCCGTCGAGATGACGATCCCGGCGATGACCAGCTCCGGCCGCACCTTCCGCCTGCGCGGCAAGGGCCTGCCGGCGAAGGAGGGCCGGGGGGACCTCCTCGCCACGATCGAGATCAGGCTCCCGGCGGAGCCCGATCCGGAGCTCCTCGCCTATGCCAAGAAGCGCCGCTCGGTGAAGGCCTGAGCCCCGCCCTTCCGTCCGCCTTCGCCCTCGGCTAATGATGCCGCTTCTTCCGGCGAGCGGCGTGGGTGGATCATGGCGGATGGGGCAGGGATTCTGGCGGGCAAGCGCGGCCTCGTCATGGGCGTCGCGAACAACCGCTCGATCGCCTGGGGCATCGCCAAGGCCGCCCGCGCGCACGGGGCCGAGGTCGCGCTGACCTACCAGGGCGAGGCTCTGAAGAAGCGGGTCGAGCCCCTGGCGAAGGAGATCGGCGGCCCGGTCGTCGGCCATTGCGACGTGACCGAGCCCGCCACCATCGACGCCGTCTTCGACGAGGTGCGCCGGCTCTGGGGCCGGCTCGACTTCGTCGCCCATTGCATCGCCTTCTCGGACAAGGACGAGCTCACCGGCCGCTACGTCGACACGAGCGAGGGCAACTTCACGAAGTCGCTCCTCGTCTCCTGCTACTCCTTCACGGCGATCGCGCAGCGCGCCGAGAAGCTGATGGAGAACGGCGGCTCGCTGCTCACGCTCACCTATTACGGCGCCGAGAAGTGGATGCCACACTACAACGTGATGGGGGTTGCGAAGGCCGCCCTCGAGGCCTCGGTGCGCTACCTCGCCGCGGATCTCGGCCCGAAGAACATCCGCGTCAACGCGGTCTCGGCGGGGCCGATCAAGACGCTCGCCGCCTCCGGCATCGGCGACTTCCGCTACATTCTCAAGTGGAACGAGTACAACTCGCCCCTGCGGCGCACGGTCACCACCGACGAGGTCGGCGAGACCGCCGCCTACCTGGTCTCCGACATGGCCCGCGGCGTCACCGGCGAGATCCTCCACGTCGACGCCGGCTACCACGTGGTCGGCATGAAGAACCCCGAGGCGCCGGACCTGACGCTGGAGAAGGAGTGAGCGCGGAAGGACCGGTCGCCGCGTGACCCCGACCCTCTACTTCGTCCGCCACGGCGAGACCGACTGGAACGCGGAAGGGCGGCTGCAGGGGCAGCGGGACGTGCCGCTGAACCCCTTTGGGCGGGTCCAGGCGGAGGAGGCGGGGGCCCGGCTGCGCGACCTCGTCGCCGGCTACGACGGTCTCGACTTCATCGCGAGCCCGCTGTCGCGCACCCGCGAGACCATGGAAGGGCTGCGCCGCACGATCGGCCTGCCGCCGGAGGCGTATCGGCAGGACGACCGGCTCAAGGAGCTGTCGTTCGGCCGCTGGGAGGGGTTGACCTGGAAGGAGGTCCGCGCCCGCGATCCGCAGGGCGCCGCCGCCCGCGAGCGCGACAAGTGGGGCTTCGTGCCGCCGGGGGGCGAGAGCTACGCCATGCTGACCGAGCGGGTGCGGCCCGTGCTCCAGAACCTCGCCCGGGACACGGTCATTGTGTCCCACGGGGGCGTCGCCCGCGCGTTCCTCGCCATGCTGGCCGGGGTGCCGGAGGACGAGGCGCCGCGGGTCGACATCTGGCAGGGCCGTATCCTCGTGTTCCGGTCCGGCGCCGCCGCCTGGGCCTGAGGCATCGCGGCGCCCCTTGGGTGGTTCAGCCGTTCACGCGGCCGTGATAGTGTCCTGCGAGAGTTCGGGATTCAGAGGCCGCCCGGCTCGCGCATCGCGCGCTCGCGGCTCACGAAAGGGAGGTTGACGAGGAGGAGCCGCCCGGAGAAGGCGGAAGCCCCGTCGTGAGCAGCGCATGAACAGACCGCCCGAACCGATCGGCCTCGACGCCGCCGAACCGCTCGCCGTGCTCCACGGCGAGGAGCGCGACGACCTCCTCCGCGACGAGGTCCTGGCCGACCTCTTCGCCGCGACCGTCGCGGCGCGCCCGGACCATCCGGCGATCGTCTTCGGCGAGGCCCGCTACAGCTACGCCGAGGTCGACGCCCGCGCGAACGCCCTCGCCCGGGGCCTGATCCGGCGCGGCATCGGGCCGGGCCACGTGGTCGGGCTGTGGATGTGCCGCGGGGCCGAGCTCCTGATCGCCCAGATCGCGATCGCCAAATCCGGCGCCGCCTGGCTGCCCTTCGACGCCGACGCGCCGATGGACCGCATCGCCGTCTGCCTGTCGGACGCGGAGGCGAAGGCCCTGTTCACCAGCGAGGCGCTGGCCGGCAAGGTCGAGGTCGGCTGCCCGGTGGTGACGCCGGAGAGCCTCGTCGACGCCACGGACGCGAGCCCGGTCGAGCCGCGGGAGCGGGGGCTGACGCCCGAGCACCCGGCCTACCTGATCTACACCTCGGGCTCGACCGGCGTGCCGAAGGGCATCGTCGTCACCCACCGCAACATCTGCCACTTCCTGCGCTCGGCCAACGCCGTCTACGGCTTCGCGCCCGAGGACGTGGTCTTCCAGGGCGCCTCCGTCGCCTTCGACCTGTCGATGGAGGAGATCTGGGTTCCCTACATGGTCGGCGCGACCCTGTTCGTGGCGAGCCCGGGGATGATCGGCGACGCCGAGAAGCTGCCGGAGGTGCTCAACGAAGCCGGCATCACGGTGCTCGACACGGTGCCGACCCTGCTCGGCCTCCTCAGCCGGGACATCCCGTCCCTGCGCCTCGTCCTCCTCGGCGGCGAGGCGCTGCCGGCGCCCCTCGTCGCCCGCTGGGCGACGCCCGGCCGGCGGATGTTCAACACCTACGGCCCGACCGAGGCGACGGTGGTCGCGACGGTCGCCGAGATGCGCCCGGGCGACCCGGTCACCATCGGCCGGCCGATCCCGAACTACAGCGCCTACGTGGTCGACGAGAACCTGAACCTTTTACCGCCCGGGGTCCAGGGCGAGCTCCTGATCGGCGGGCCGGGGGTCGCCAAGGGCTACCTCAAGCGCCCGGAGCTGACCGCCGAGAAGTTCATCCCGAACCCGTTTCCCTCGGGGGGCCGCGATCCGATCCTCTACCGCTCGGGGGACGCGGTCAGCCTGACGCCGGAAGGGGACATCGCCTTCCACGGGCGCATCGACGACCAGGTCAAGATCCGCGGCTTCCGGGTCGAACTCGGGGAGATCGAGGCGAAGCTCGCCGCGCTGCCGGGCGTGTCGCAGGCGGCGGTGGTGCTGCGCCAGGACGACGGCATCGACCGGCTCGTCGCCTTCCTGGTGCTGGCGCCGGGCCGGGCCCTCGACCGGGCCACGATCCGCGCGGACCTGCGCGACCAGCTGCCGCCCTACATGGTGCCGGGCCATTTCGAGATCGTCGAGGAGCTGCCCCGGCTCACCTCCGGCAAGGTCGACCGCAAGGCCCTGCGCGCCTTCACCCTGGCGGTCGGCGACGCGCCGGGCGAGCAGGAGGCGCCCCGCAACGAGACCGAGGCGGCGCTCCTCGTCGCAGCGAAGCGCGTCTTCGGCAACCAGACGCTGCCCTTCGAGGCGGATTTCTTCACCGAGCTCGGCGGTCATTCGCTCCTCGCGGCGCGCTTCGTCTCCTTCGTGCGCGAGACGCCGGTGCTCGCCTCGATCACCCTCCAGGACGTCTACGGCCAGCGCACCCTGCGGGCGATGTCCGACCACCTGATCGAGCGCACCGGCGGGGCCGGCGCCGAGGCGGTGATCCGCGACCTCTCATTCGAGCCGCCGCCGTTCCTGCGCCGCTTCCTGTGCGGGCTCGCCCAGGCGCTCGCTTTGCCGGTGATCCTGACCCTCGCCACCGCGCAGTGGCTCGGCATCTTCGTCACCTATCTCCTCCTCGCGGGTGAGGGGCTCGGCGTCGGCGCCCAGGTCTTCGCCCTGCTCGGGGTCTACGTCCTCATCAACATCGTCACGGCTTCCGCGGCGATCGCGCTCAAATGGATCGTGCTCGGGCGCGCCAGGCCCGGCCGCTACCCGCTCTGGGGCGTCTACTATTTCCGCTGGTGGTTCTCGAAACGGCTCGAGCCCCTCGTCCACGTGAAGTGGCTGCAGGGCTCGCCGATGATCGTCTGGTACCTGCGCCTGATGGGGGCGAAGGTCGGCAAGGACGTGGTCATCGCCGACATCGACGCCGGCGCCCCCGACCTCATCTCGATCGGCGACGGCACCACCATCGGCTCCAAGACCAAGGTCGCCAACGTCGAGGTGATGGGCAACGAGTTCGTCATCGGCTCGATCGACATCGGCAGCGACTGCTACATCGGCACCTCGTGCACGATCGGCCACGACGTGCGCATCGAGGACCACGCCGAGCTCGCCGACCTGACCGCGATCCCCGAGCACACCCTCGTCGGCAAGGCGGAGAAGTGGGACGGCTCCCCCGGCCGGCAGGTCGGCACGGTCGACGTGGTGAGCCTGCCGCTGCCCGCGGCCGCGACGCCGGCGCGCCGGCGCGCCTTCACGGCCATGCACGCCTTGGGGCTCGCCTTCATCCCGCCGGTGAGCCTCCTGCCCCTGTTCCCGGCCTTCTTCCTGTTCGACCGCATCGACGACACGCTCTCCGACGTGCTCGAGGTCAGCTATCTCTGGTACCTGCCGCTGCTCGCCTGGCCGACGGCGCTGATGATGATCTTCCTGACGGTCGGGCTCATCGCCCTGTTCCGCTGGACGATCCTGCCAAAAGTCCGCTCGGGCACGCACTCGATGTTCAGCGGCTTCTACATGCGCAAGTGGCTCGTCGCCCTCGCGACCGAGGTCACCCTCGAGACGCTGACCTCGCTCTACGCCACGATCTACATGCGGGCTTGGTACCGGATCATGGGCGCCCGGATCGGCCGGGGCGCGGAGATCTCGACCAACCTCGCCGGGCGCTACGACATCTCCGAGATCGGGGCCAAGAACTTCATCGCCGACGAGGTGGTCTACGGCGACGAGGACGTGCGGCGGGGCTGGATGACCCTGGACGAGGTCCGCACCGGCGACCGGGTCTTCGTCGGCAACGACGCGGTCGTGCCGCCCGGCGCGGTCATACCCGACGGGGTCCTGATCGGCATCAAGTCGAAGCCGCCGCCGAACGACCGGCTCGCCCCCAACGACACCTGGTTCGGCAGCCCGCCGATCAAGCTGCCGACCCGCCAGAAGGTCGACATCGGCGCGGCCTGGACCTACGAGCCGAGCGCGCTGAAAAAGACCTGGCGCGGCGTGTTCGAGGCGCTCCACACCTCGTTCCCGTCGATGCTGTTCATCACCTTCGCGGTGCTGGCGATCGATTCCTTTTTCTACCCGGCCGTGCAGAGCCGCGACTGGGGCATGCTGGCGCTGAGCTTCGTCGCCGCGAGCGTCGTCATCCCGCTCACCCAGACCTTCATCGTGGTCGCCATCAAGTGGCTGATGATGGGCGTCTACAAGCCCCTCATGAAGCCGATGTGGTCCTGGTGGGCGATGCGGACCGAGGCGGTCGCGGTGCTGTACTGGGGCCTCGGAGGCAAGGTCCTGCTCGAGCACCTCCAGGGGACGCCGTTCCTGCCCTGGTTCCTGCGCCTGCTCGGCGCCAAGTTCGGCCGGGGCGTGTGCATGCACACGACCGACCTCACCGAGTTCGACTGCGTCACGGTCGGCGACTTCTGCACCATCAACGCGCTCTCGGCCCTGCAGACCCACCTCTACGAGGACCGGGTGATGAAGGTCGGCCGGGTCCATCTCGGCCGCGGCGTGCACGTGGGCGCCAACGCCACCGTGCTCTACGACACGCATGTGGGCGACTTCGCCCGCCTGCGCCCGCTCACCGTGGTGATGAAGGGCGAGGCGATCCCCGGCCATTCCGAATGGGAGGGCGCCCCGGCCGTGCCGGTGGTCCACGCCGCGCCGGTGGAGCGGCCGAAAGAGGCGGCGTAGGGCCCGCAGGGGACATCACCCTCCGTCATTCCGGGGCCGAGCGCAGCGAGGAGCCCGGAACCCATGAACACCCTGCATTCCGATGAGGGCGGCGGAGCCGGCTCGTTCCGTCCGTCTCTGCCGGTGTTCATGGGTTCCGGGCTCGGGCCTTCGGCCCGCCCCGGAATGACGCAGCTTCCATGCGGTCGACGGGCCGCTTTGCCCAGGGCGGCCGTCCGCGGGCCGGCGCGCCGGCCCCCGTGACACGGCGGCGTTTTCTCCGTAAGACCCGGCCTTCCATGTCCCACAACACCTTCGGCCACCTTTTTCGCGTGACGACCTTCGGCGAGAGCCACGGGCCGGCGCTCGGCTGCGTGGTCGACGGCTGCCCGCCGCGCATCCCCCTCGAGGCGGCCGACATCCAGGCCGAACTCGACCGGCGCCGGCCGGGCCAGTCCCGCTTCACGACCCAGCGCCGGGAGCCGGACGAGGTCAAAATCCTGTCGGGCGTGTTCGCGGACGAACGCACCGGCGGGCAGGTCACCACCGGCACGCCGATCGCGCTCCTGATCGAGAACGTCGACCAGCGCTCGAAGGACTATTCGGACATCCGCGACAAGTACCGGCCCGGCCACGCGGACTACGCTTACGAGGTGAAGTACGGAATCCGCGACTACCGCGGCGGCGGGCGCGCGTCGGCCCGCGAGACCGCGGCCCGGGTCGCGGCGGGCGCGATCGCCCGCAAGGTCCTCGCGGGGGTGACGATCCGCGGCGCCCTCGTCCAGATGGGCCCGCACCGGATCGACCGCGACCGCTGGGACTGGGACGAGGTCGGCAAGAATCCGTTCTTCTGCCCGGACCCGGAGGCGGCGGTCTTCTTCGAGGATTATCTCGACGGGCTGCGCAAGGAGGGCTCGTCGGTCGGCGCCGTGGTCGAGGTGGTGGCCGAGGGCGTGCCGCCCGGGCTCGGCGCGCCGGTCTACGGCAAGCTCGACGCCGAGCTCGCCGGTGCGCTGATGTCGATCAACGCCGTGAAAGGGGTCGAGATCGGCGACGGCTTTGGCGCCGCCGCCCTGCGGGGCGAGGAGAACGCGGACGAGATGCGCCCCGGCAATGCGGGCGCGCCGACCTTCCTGTCGAACCACGCGGGCGGCATCCTGGGCGGCATCTCGACAGGCCAGCCGGTCGTGTGCCGCTTCGCCGTCAAGCCGACCTCGTCGATCCTCACCCCCCGCCTGACCGTGACCCGCCACGGCGAGGCGACGGAGATCGCCACCAAAGGCCGCCACGACCCCTGCGTCGGCATCCGCGCGGTCCCGGTCGGCGAGGCGGTCGTCGCCTGCGTCCTCGCAGACCACCTCCTGCGCCACCGGGCGCAGGTCGGCGAAGGCCCGACCTGGCCTTTTCCGCGCCCCACCTGACGCCCGTCATTCCGGGCCGAGCCCCGTCATTCCGGGGCCGAGCCCCTCCGTCATTCCGGGGCCGAGCGCAGCGAGGAGCCCGGAACCCATGAACACGGCGGCGGGGAGGGCGCAGCGGCGGCGTCGCACCCTCTCCGAAACCGCGGTGTCCATGGGTTCCGGGCTCGGGCCTGCGGCCCGCCCCGGAATGACGGAGGGGGTGTACCGGCACCGCCCCAGCCGGAGGTGAACCCACGTCCGTCATTCCGGGGCCGAGCGCAGCGAGGAGCCCGGAACCCATGAACACGGGGGCGGCGGGAAGGACGCGGCGGCGGCGTGGCACCTTACCCGAAACCGGGGTGTCCATGGGTTCCGGGCTCGGGGCTTCGGCCCGCCCTGGAATGACGGGGGTGCGCGGCGGGCGGTTCCCCCGAGGGCGAAAGGGCTCTAAGGGAGCGCGATGGACAGCGTGACCGAAGCGATCGAGGCCTTTTCACGCGGCGAGATCCTGGTGGTCGTCGACGACGACGACCGGGAGAACGAGGGCGACCTCGTCGTCGCCGCCGCCCATTGCACGCCGGAGAAGATGGCCTTCATCGTCCGGCACACCTGCGGCATCGTCTGCGCGCCGCTCACCGCCGAGGAGGCGCGCCGCCTGCGCCTCGAGCCGATGGTCGCCTCGAACGACGCCCCCCACGGCACCGCCTTCACGGTCTCGGTCGACGTGAAGCACGGCCTCACCACCGGCATCTCGGCCGAGCAGCGCTCGAACACCGTGCGGGCCCTCGCCAACCCGAACGTCGGCGCCTCGGACTTCGTGCGGCCCGGCCACATCTTCCCCCTCATCGCCAAGGACGGCGGCGTGCTGATGCGCTCCGGGCACACGGAGGCGGCGGTGGATCTCTGCCGCCTTGCCGGCCTGCCGCCTGTCGGGGTGATCTGCGAACTCGCCAACGACGACGGCACGGTGATGAAGGGGCCGCAGATCGAGTCCTTCGCCGCCGCGCACGGGCTGAAGCGCATCGCGGTCGCCGACCTCATCGCCCACCGCCAGGCCCGCGAAAAGCTCGTCGAGCGGCTCGGCACCTTCTCCGTCACGACGGAGCACGGGGAGCTCACCGGCTACGCCTACTCGACGCCCTTCGATTCGGTGCAGCACTTCGCCTTCGTGCACGGGCGCGTCGGCAACGGCCGCGACGTCCTGGTGCGGCTGCACCGGGCCAACGTGATCGCCGACATCTTCGAGGGCGGCAAGGTCATCCAGACGTCGCTGCGCCGCTTCGCCGCCGAGGGCCGCGGCGTCCTCGTCTACCTGCGCGACGGCACCGCCGGCGTGCCGCTGACGCCCTATGAGGATGCGGGCTCCGAGGCGGCCCGGGTTCGCCAGTGGCGCGAGGTCGGGCTCGGCGCGCAGATCCTGCGCGACCTCGGCGTCACCTCGATCCGCAACCTCGCCACCTCGTCCCGCTCCTATGTCGGCCTGTCCGGCTTCGGAATCGAGCTTCTGGGCCAGGAGCCGCTCGAACCCTGAGCGGGCAGGGCGTCTCGCCCGCCGGAGCCGACATGGAAACGGCCGGCTTTCGCCGGCCGTCCCGTTCGTCCCGTGCCGAAGGCCTACTCGGCGGCGATGCGGTGGGCGCCGCCGCCGAGCGCACCCGAACCCTCGATCTGCTCGACCTCGGATTCGCTGAAGCCGAGCACGTCGCGCAGGATCTCCTGCGTGTGCTCGCCCAAAAGCGGCGAGCGCACCACCTCGGCCGGCGATTCCGACAGCTTGATCGGGTTGCCGACGGTCACGTAGGTGCCCCGGGTCGGGTGCTCGACCTCGACCAGCGTCCCGGTCTCGTAGAGCGAGCGATCCTCGATGATCTCCTTCATCGACAGGATCGGGCCGCACGGGATGTCGTACTGGTTGAGGATCTCCATGGCCTCGAACTTGGACTTGGACATGGTCCATTCCTCGATCCGGCCGAAGATCTGGTTGAGCCGCGGCAGGCGCGCCTCGGGCTTGGCGTAGTCCGGGTGGGTCTTCCACTCGGGCTCGCCGATCACGTCGCAGATCGCCTCCCAGACCGGGGCTTGCGTGATGAAGTAGATGTAGGCGTTGGGATCGGTCTCCCAGCCCTTGCACTTGAGGATGCGCCCGGGCTGGCCGCCGCCGGAATCGTTGCCCGCGCGCGGCACCGCGTCGCCGAACGGGATGCCCTCGCCGAACTGGCTGTACTCCTTGAGGGGGCCGTGGGCGAGGCGCTGCTGGTCGCGCAGCTTGACCCGGCACAGGTTGAGCACGCCGTCCTGCATGGCGCAGGTGACGCGCTGGCCCTTGCCGGTCTTCTCGCGCTGGAACAGCGCGGTGACGATGCCGAGCGCCAAATGGAGGCCGGTGCCGGAATCGCCGATCTGCGCGCCGGTGACCAGCGGCAGCCCGTCCCGGAAGCCGGTGGTCGAGGCCGAGCCGCCGGCGCATTGCGCGACGTTCTCGTAGACCTTGCAGTCCTCGTACGGCCCGGGCCCGAAACCCTTGATCGAGGCGACGATCATGCGGGGGTTGAGCTTCTGGATCTTCTCCCAGGGCAGCATGCGGTCGAGCACGCCCGGGGCGAAGTTCTCGACCAGCACGTCGCACTGCTTCACCAGCGCCTCGAGCACCTCCTTGCCCTTAGGGTTCTTGGTGTCGAGGGTGATCGAGCGCTTGTTGTGGTTCAGCATCGTGAAATAGAGGCTGTCCACGTTGGGGACGTCGCGCAGCTGACCCCTGGTGATGTCGCCGGTGCCCGGCCGCTCGACCTTGATCACGTCGGCGCCGAACCAGGCGAGCAGCTGGGTGCAGGTCGGGCCCGACTGCACGTGCGTGAAGTCGAGGATGCGGACGCCTTCGAGTGCCTTGCCCATTCTCGTTTCCTCTCTGGAACTCGGAGTTTCTGACGGCGGTCCGCTCGGGGGCGGGCCGCGTTTGCGATTCTTCGCGCCTTTACTGCGTCGGCGGGTTCGCCGCCTTCTTGGAGAGCGCGCTCTGCGGGTTGAGGTTGCCGATGCGGCCGCTCTCGCTGCCCGCGGCCGGGTCGATGACCGCGTTGATGAGGGTCGGCTTGCCGGAATCCATCGCCTCGTTCACGGCGCGGCGCAGCTCGTCGGGGCTCGTCGCGTTCACGCCGACGCCGCCGAAGGCCTCGATCATCTTGTCGTAGCGCGCGCCCTTCACGAACACGGTCGTGGCCGGATCGGAGCCCGCCGGGTTCTTGTCCGTGCCGCGATAGATGCCGTCGTTGTTGAAGACCACGACGCAGACCGGCAGGTCGTACCGGCAGATGGTCTCGATCTCCATGCCGGAGAAGCCGAAGGCGCTGTCGCCCTCGACCGCCAGCACCGGATGGCCGGTCTCGATCGCGGCCGCGATCGAGTAGCCCATGCCGATGCCCATCACGCCCCAGGTGCCGACGTCGATGCGCTTGCGCGGCTTGTACATGTCGATGACGCCGCGGGCGAGGTCGAGGGTGTTGGCGCCCTCGTTGACGAGGATGGCGTCCGGGCGCTCCTTGATCACGTCGCGCAGGACGCCGAGCGCCCCGTGGTAGTCCATCGGCGAGTTGTTGTTCCGCAGCCGCGGCGCCATCTTGGACACGTTCTCGTCGCGCTTCTTGGCGACGGCGCCGGTCCAGTCGGCCGACGGCTTCGTCCAGCCGCCGCCCATCTCCTTCAGCATCGCCTCGACGCAGGACTCGATGTCCCCGACCACCGGCGCGGCGATCTCGACGTTGGAGTCCATCTCGCGCGGCTCGATGTCGATCTGGATGAACTTCTTCGGCGCGTCGCCCCAGGCCTTGCCCTTGCCGTGCGACAGGAGCCAGTTGAGGCGGGCGCCGATCAGCATGACGACGTCCGAATCCTTGAGGACGAGGGAGCGGGCCGCGCCGGCGTTCTGCGGATGGGTGTCGGCAAGGAGCCCCTTCGCCATGCTCATCGGCAGGAACGGGACGCCGCTCGTCTCGACGAACGTCTTGATCGCCTCGTCGGCCTGCGCGTAGGCGGCACCCTTGCCGAGGATGATGAGCGGCTTCTTCGCGCCTTTCAGCACGTCGAGAGCGCGCTTCACCGAGGCCGGGGAGGGGATCTGCGCCGGGGCGGCGTCGATCACCTTGACGAGCGACTTGCGCCCCTTCTCCGCGTCCATCGTCTGCGCGAACAGCTTCGCCGGCAGGTCGAGGTACACGCCCCCGGGCCGGCCGGACACCGCCGAGCGGATGGCGCGGGCGATGCCGATGCCGATGTCCTCCGCGTGGAGCACCCGGTAGGCGGCCTTGCACATCGTCTTGGCGACCGCGAGCTGGTCCATCTCCTCGTAGTCGCCCTGCTGCAGGTCGACGATCTCGCGCTCGGACGACCCCGAGATCAGCAGCATCGGGAAGCAGTTCGTCGTGGCGTGGGCGAGCGCCGTGAGGCCGTTGAGGAAGCCCGGCGCCGACACGGTGAGGCAGACGCCCGGCTTCTTCGTCAGGTAGCCGGCGATCGAGGCGGCGTAGCCGGCGTTCTGCTCGTGCCGGAAGGAGATCACCCGCATCCCCTCGGCCTGCATCATCCGGCCGAGATCGGTGATCGGGATGCCCGGCACGTTGTAGATGTTGGTGATGCCGTTGAGCTTGAGCGCGTCGATGACGAGGTGGAAGCCGTCGGTCAGCTCCCGCTCTTCCGTCGCCGTCGTATCCGTGTTCTGCGCTAGTGCGGCCATGGCGGCTTTCCTCCGGGATTTCTTTCGGGTTGGTCAGTCGAGGTCGACGTGCTTCTCGACGTGCTCGGCGAGCCTGAGCGTGTGGTCGCGGACGAGGCGCTCGGCCCCTTCCGCGTCCCGGGCCTGGAGGGCCCGGATGATCTCCAGGTGGTCGCGGATCGAGCGCTGGGCCCGGTCCATCTCGAAGATGGTCCGGTGGCGGATCGCGCGCACGTGGAGGAACAGGTTGTCGGTCATCGTGGCGAGGGTGCCCGAGCCGCTCAGGCGGATGATCGCCTGATGGAAGGCGATGTTGGCGCCCGAGTACTCGCCGAGATGGTCGTGCAGGGCGCCGTCCCCGTCGAAGCTCTGAAAGGGGGCGCCCAGCGCGGCGATGTCCTCGTCCCGGGCCTTCTGCGTCACCAGGCGCGCGGCCATGCTCTCCAGCGCCGCCCAGGCCTGGATCATCTCCACGATCTCGCGCTTCGAGCGGCGCACCACGAGCACGCCCCGGCGCGGCACGACCCGGACGAAGCCCTCCTTCTCGAGCATCGCCACCGCCTCGCGGATCGGCGTGCGGCTGACGCCGAGCTTGTCGGAGAGCTCGCGCTCGTCGAGCATCACCGGCTCCGGCGAGCCGTAGATGTCGAGCCGGGTGATGGCGTCCTTGAGGGCGGCGTAGGCCTTGCTCTTGAAGCTGGCCGCGGCCGGAAGCCGTTCGACCGCGAGGCTCGGGCCGGCATCCCGACGGGCGAGGAGGTTTGGCTCGGCTCTCGTCACGGTCGTTCGGGCACGCTCTCTCGGGCCGCGGGAACGGCCTCATGCTCGGATCGAAGTGTTGGCATACCAAATACCAGATTGTCAACACCAGCGCATGGGGACCTGCCGCCAAACGCTGGTTGCCGAATGGCCGGATCGGGCCTAGCTGACCCGGTCCGGACCCGGAGCCCGCCATGGTCGCCCCTCGCCATTCCCGCCGCCTCGAGCCGCTGCCCGGCGCGCGCGTGCTCGTGGTCGAGGCGCGCTACTACGAGGACCTCGCCGACGAGCTCCTGCGCGGGGCGCTCGCCGCGATCGAGGAGGCGAGGGCGAGTGCGGACGTGGTGACGGTACCGGGCGCCCTCGAGATCCCGCCGATGCTCGCGATCGCGCTCGACGCCGCCGCCCGCGCCGGACGTCCCTACGACGCGGCGGTCGCGCTCGGCTGCGTCATCCGCGGCGAGACCGGGCATTACGACATCGTCGCTGGCGAGAGCGCCCGCGGGCTCATGGATCTCGCGGTGGCGCGCGGCCTGCCGCTCGGCAACGGCATCCTCACCGTCGACACCGAGGCGCAGGCCTGGACCCGGGCCCGCGTCGGCGAATTGAACAAGGGCGGCGACGCGGCGCGCGCGGCGCTGGCGGTGCTGCGCAACAAGCGGCGCCTGGAGGACGACTGATGGCGAAGGCTGCGGAGCGCAGCGCGGCCCGGCTCGCCGCGGTCCAGGCGCTGTACCAGATGGACGTTTCGGGCAAGGGCGTGGTCGACGCCCTCGCGGAATTCGAGGCCTTTTGGATCGGGCGGGAGGTGGAGGGGGTGACCTTCGCCCCGGCCGAGACCGCCTTCTTCCGCGACATCCTGGGCGGCGTCGTGCGCGAGCAGGTGGCGATCGACCGCACGGTCGACGCGGCGCTGGCGAGGGGCTGGCCGCTGAAGCGCATCGAGGCGGTGCTGCGGGCGATCCTGCGCGCCGCCGGCTACGAGCTGATGTTCCGCAAGGACGTGCCCGCCCGGGTGGCGATCAGCGAGTACGTTGACGTGGCGCACCGGTTCTACGGCGAGGACGAGCCCGGCATGGTCAACGCCGTCCTCGACGCCGTCGCCCGCGAGGTGCGCCCGGGCGAGCTCGACGAGCGGGCCCGGACCGCCCGCTAGATGGCGTCCCTCTCCGAGGACGCGCTGATCGCGCGGCACTTCGCGCCCCTCGCCGGTGCGGGCGGCCTCGGCCTGAAGGACGACGTCGCGCTCCTTGCGCCAAGCCCCGGCCACGACCTCGTCGTCACCGCGGACGGGATCGTGGCGGGCGTCCACTTCTTTCCCGACGATCCCCCCGCCTCGATCGGCCGCAAGGCGCTTGCCGTGAACCTTTCGGACCTCGCCGCAAAGGGGGCGACCCCGGCCGGGTTCGTGCTGACGCTGGCGCTGCCGGAGGGCTGGACCGAGAACTGGCTCGCCGGGTTCTGCGAGGGCCTGGGCGACGCGGCGCGCGAGTTCGGCTGCCCGCTCCTCGGCGGCGACACGGTGCGCACGCCCGGACCCCTGTCGATCTCGATCACCGCCCTCGGCGAGGTTCCCGCCGGCCGCATGGTCCGGCGCACCACCGCCCGGGCCGGGGACGTGCTCTGCGTCACCGGGACCATCGGCGACGCCGCCCTCGGCCTCGCCCTGCGGGAGGCGCCCGCCTGGGTCTCCGCCCTGTCCGAGGCGGACCGGGCGCACCTCGCCGACCGCTATCTCCATCCGCGTCCGCGCCTCGCCCTCGTCGCCGCCCTGCGGGAGCACGCCCGCGCCGCCATGGACGTCTCGGACGGGCTCGCCGGGGATCTTTCCAAGATGATGGGGACGAGCGGCACCACCGCCGTCGTCGAAGCGCCCGCCGTGCCCCTGTCCGCGGCGGCCCGCGCCGCGCTCGCCGGCGAGCCGGCCCTGTTCGAGCGCGTGGTCACCGGCGGCGACGATTACGAGATCCTCTGCGCGGTGCCTCCCGAACGGGAGGCCGCCTTCGCCGCCGCGGCGGCGGCGGCGGGCGTCCCGCTTTCGACCATCGGCCGGGTGGAGGCGGGGGAGGGGCTGCCGCTTTTCCGGGACGGCGGGCGCGAATGGCGCTATGAGCGCGGGTCCTTCAGCCACTTCTGAGCCGATGTCCCATCCCGTCGACGACCGCACCGCGCGGCACAACGCGCTCGTCCTCGCGACGGCGCAGGCCCTCGGCGGCGCCAACCCGGCCATCGTCGTTTCCCTCGGCGGCATCGTCGGCTTCACGCTGGCCACCGACAAGTCGCTGGCGACCCTGCCGGTGAGCCTGCTCAACCTCGGCCTCGCCCTCGGCACCATCCCCGCCGCGCTGGTGATGCGCCGCATCGGCCGGCGGGGGGGCTACTTCGTCGGCGCTACCCTCGGGGTGATCGGCGCCGGCATCGCGGCCTTCGGCATCGCCCGCGGCAGCTTCGTCCTGTTCTGCCTCGGCACCCTCGTCGCCGGCTTCTACGCGTCCTACGTCCAGAGCTACCGTTTCGCCGCCGCGGATTCGGCCTCGTCGGCCTTCCGGCCCCGCGCCATCTCCTGGGTGATGGCCGGCGGCCTCCTCGCCGGCGTGATCGGCCCGCAGACCGTGATCTGGACCCGCGACCTCACGCCCGAGGCGCCCTTCGCGGCGAGCTTTCTCGGGCAGGGGGTGCTCGCGCTCCTCACCATCGTCGTGGTGTCGTTCCTGCGCGCCGCACCGGTGCCGCTCGAGGCGCCGAAGACCGCGGGCCGGCCGCTGGTCGCGATCATGCGCCAGGGCCGGTTCGTGGTCGCGGTCGCGACCGGGCTCGTCTCCTACGGGATGATGAGCTTCGTGATGACTGCGGCACCGGTCGCCATGGTCGGCTGCGGCCATTCGGTCGGCGCCGCGGCGCTCGGGATCCAGTGGCACGTCCTCGCCATGTTCGGCCCGAGCTTCTTCACGGGCAGGCTGATCGGCCGCTTCGGCAAGGAGGCGGTGACGGGCGTGGGGCTCGTCCTCATCGCCGCCGCGGCCGTCGTGGGGCTCTCCGGGCTCAGCCTCGCCCATTTCTGGATCGCGCTGATTCTCCTCGGAGTGGGCTGGAACTTCGCCTTCATCGGCGCCACCGCCCTCGTCACCGACTGCTACCGGCCGGAGGAGCGGGCCAAGGTCCAGGCGGCGAACGACTTCCTCGTCTTCGGCTCGGTGGCGATCGCCTCGTTCTCCTCGGGCCGCATCCTCGACGCCGGCGGCTGGGAGTTCGTCAACGGCATGGTCTTCGTCCCCGTCGGCCTCGCCCTCGCCCTCCTCCTCTGGCAGGCACGCCCCCGCACCACCGCCCCGGCGTGAGGAAAACCTCTCCCGAAGGGAGAGGTCGAGTCTCGCCGGCAGGCGCGACCGGGTGAGGGGAGAATCCGAGCCGGAGGAGGCTCGACCGACGACCCCCTTCCGTCACCGTCCGCCCCTCATCCGGCGCTTCGCGCCACCTTCTCCTGCCGGGAGAAGGATCGCGCCCAACCGGGCGCGGCAGCGCCGACAGGGTGAGGGGCGGAGCCGCGCCGGAGAGGCGGTGCGTGCTCACCCGGCCCCTCTTGCCCTCTCCCCGCGAGCGGGGAGAGGGAAGTCGGAGGGGGCGCTCGTCGCCTCGCTCATGCGAGGCTCCTCAGGACCGCGGCGAGGAGGCCGTCCACGTGGTCGCGGGCGAGCCAGCGGGCGACGACGACCAGGTCGAGGTCCTCGTCGAGCCAGATCAGGTTCGTGCCGAGGCCGATGGCGAAGAGGCTGCCCGGCGGCGCCGACAGATAGAGGCGGCGCTCGGTGTTGAGCCACCACAGGAAGCCGTAGACCGGGTTGAGCGGGCAGGGCTCGCGCAGGGCCTCGAGCCAGGCCTCGGGGAGGAGGCGGCGCTCGCCCCAGAGGCCCCGGCGCTGGACCAGGAGCCCGAAACGCGCATGCGACTGCGTGGGGATGAACATGCCTCCGCCCCAATGGGCCCCGCCCGACACCGACTCGAGCGGGCGCCCGTCGATCTCGACCCAAGAGTTGCGGTAGCCGCGCCAGTCCCACCCGGTGGCGCCGATCGGGTCCATGACCGCCTCGCGCAGCACCTCCGGCAGGGGCCGGCGGAAGGCGTGGAGCAGCGCCAGCGCGAGCAGGTTCACCCGCACGTCGTTGTATTCCCAGAAAGTGCCCGGCGGGCCGAGGTCCCGGTGCGAGCCCTTCGGCTTCGCCCCGACGCCCGGGCCGGCGTGCCGGTTGCGGTCGATCCGGTCGGCCTTGCCGAACAGGGTGCCTTCCCATTCGCTCGTCTGCTGCAGGAGGTGGCGCCAGGTGATCGCCCGGTTCTGCGGCGCCTCGAACAGGTCCGGCACCCGTGTCCGCACGGGCTCGTCGACGGAGCCGATCAGGCCCCCCTCGAGGGCGAGGCCCGCCAGGACGGCGAGGTAGCTCTTGGCGATGGAGAAGGTCATGTCGGAGCGGGCGACGTCCCCCCATTCGGCGACGATGCGCCCGCCCCGCAGGATCAGCCCCGCCGGGCCGCCGCGGGGGCGCACCTCCCCCAGAACCTCGTCGTCGGGCGGGCCCTCGTCGAGGCTCGCCGTGCCGGCGTAGCGCCCGTCCTCCAGGTAAAGCGAGCGCGGCCAGGGGCTCTCGTGCGCCTGCGCGAAGGCGACGGCCTCCGCGAGGCGGCGCGGGTCGAAGCCGGCGCGCTCCGGGGCGAGGCGCTCCCAGGCGCCGGGCGGCGGGACGTAGGCCATGGTCTCTCCCCGATTCACGGCCGCGGCCGCGTCACCCCGTGCACGATGGCGAGGACGCCGGCGCGCAGGAGCTCGTGCTTGTCGGGCAGGCCGGGGCCCTTCGGCAACTGCCCCGCGGCCGAGAGGGTGGCGATGCCGTGCGACAGGGCCCAGACCTCGAGGGCGATGAAGCGCGGGTCGACCCCGTCGAACCCGTCCGGGAAGGTCACCATGAGGGCGTTGACGAGCAGGTCGAAGGCGCTGCCCTCCGCCCTCCCCGGCGGCGGACCCCAGGGCGACGGCGTCTCCCCGTCGGGACGGGGAGAGAACATGGCCGCGTAGAAGCCGGGCTCCTCCTCGGCGAAGGTGAGGTAGGCCTCGCCCATCCGGGTGAAGCGCTCGACGGGGGTGCCGGGGCCGCGCAGGGCCCGGGCGAGGCGCTCGGCCAAGTGGTCGAAGCCGCGCTCCGCCACCTCGGCCACGAGGGCGTCGCGGCCGCTGAAATGGCGGTACAGCGCCGCCGGCGTCACGCCGACGAGCTTCGCCGCGTCCACGAGCGTGAACCCGCCGAGGCCGCGCTCGGCGATGAAGCGCCGCGCCGCCTCGACCAGCGCCTCCTTGAGGTTGCCGTGGTGGTAGCCGCGCCGGTCGCCGTGGCCCTGCCAGTCCCGCATCGTGCCCGCTTTCGTGCGCACCCTAGCCCGGCACCGGGCCGGGAGCCATCGGGACAACGCCCCGCCGGGCCCGCGGGGGTCCGGGCCGATGACGAAGCCCCCGGCAGGTGCCATATGGGCCCCATGCTCGACCACCCGACGCGCGACGCCGGTTTCGGCGTCTACGTGCACTGGCCCTTCTGCGCCTCCAAGTGCCCGTATTGCGACTTCAACAGCCACGTGCGCCGGGCGCCGGTCGACGAGCCCCGCTTCGCCGCCGCGTTCGGCCAGGAGATCGCGCACCGGGCCGCCCTCACCCCCGGGCGCACGGTGACCAGCGTCTTCTTCGGCGGCGGCACGCCGTCGCTGATGGCGCCGGCCACCATCGGCGCCATCCTCGACGCCATCGGCGCCGCCTGGACCGTGGCGCCGGACGCGGAGATCACCCTCGAGGCGAACCCGACCAGCGTCGAGGCCGGGCGCTTCGCCGGCTACCGGGCGGCGGGGGTGAACCGCGTCTCCCTCGGGGTCCAGGCTCTCGACGATTCCGATCTGCGGGCGCTGGGGCGCCTGCACAGCGCCGACGAGGCGCTCGCGGCGGTGGAGGTGGCGGCGCGGCACTTCGAGCGCTTCTCGTTCGACCTGATCTACGCCCGGCCCGGCCAGGATCCCGGGATCTGGGCCGCCGAGCTGCGGGAGGCGATCGCCCGGGCGGCGGAGCACCTGTCGCTGTACCAGCTCACGATCGAGCCCGGCACCATGTTCGAGCGCCTGCACGCCGCCGGCAGCCTGCGGGTGCCCGATGCGGACGCCGCCCGGGCTCTGTTCGACGTGACGCAGGAGATCTGCGCGGCGGCGGGGCTGCCCGCCTACGAGATCTCCAACCACGCGCGGCCCGGGGCGGAATCCCGCCACAACCTCCTCTACTGGCGCTACGGAGAATATGTCGGCGTCGGGCCTGGCGCCCACGGCCGCCACGTCGCCGACGGGGGGCGCCTCGCCACCGCGGCGGAGCGCGATCCCGAGACCTGGCTCGCCGCCGTCGAGGGGCGGGGCCACGGCCTCGTCGAGGAGACCCCGCTCACGGCGGAGGAGCAGGGCGACGAGTTCCTGCTGATGGGGCTTCGCCTGCGGGAGGGCATCGATCCGGCCCGCTACGCCGCCCTCGCCGGCCGCGCTCTCGACCGCCGGCGCGTCGCCGAACTCGTGCAGGACGGGCTGATCGCGCGCCGCGAGGCCGGTCGGCTCGCCGTCACGGCGGCGGGCTTTCCGGTCCTCGACGCGGTCGTCGCCGACCTCGCCGCCTGATCAGTCGAGGACCTGCTTGGTCTCGACGGTGGTGTCGGCCTTGAGCCGGTAGACCAGCGGGATGCCGGTGGCGAGCTCCATCCCGGGCACGGTCTCCGGCGTCAGCCGGTCGAGCACCATGACGAGGGCGCGCAGCGAGTTGCCGTGGGCCGCGACCAGCACCCGCTCGCCGCGCATGACCCGGGGCAGGATCTCCTGGACGTAGTAGGGCAGCGTGCGGGCGACCGTGTCGCGCAGGCTCTCGCCCCCCGGGGGCTGCACGTCGTAGGAGCGGCGCCAGACATGGACCTGCTCGGCGCCCCAGCGGGCGCGGGCGTCGTCCTTGTTCAGGCCGGTGAGGTCGCCGTAGTCGCGCTCGTTGAGGGCCTGGTCGCGCAGGGTCGGCAGCCCGGTCTGGCCGAGCTCCTCGAGCATCAGCCGAAGGGTCTCCTGCGCCCGGGACAGGGCCGAGGTGAAGGCGACGTCGAAGGTGAGCCCGAGCTCTTTCAGGCGGCGACCCGCCGTGCGCGCCTCCTCGATGCCGAGCTCGGTCAGGCCCGGGTCCTTCCACCCGGTGAAGAGGTTCTTCAGGTTCCACTCGCTTTGGCCGTGGCGCGCGAGCACGAGAAGGCGGTCCATGCGGGCTCCCTAGAGGTCGGCGAGGCCGAGCACGTCGGCCATGGTGTAGTAGCCGGGCGGCCGCTCGCGGCCCCACAGGGCCGCGCGCAGGGCGCCGTTGGCGAAGATGCCCCGGTCCTCGGCCCGGTGGGCGAGCTCGATGCGCTCCTGCGGCCCGGCGAAGATCACGCTGTGCTCGCCGACCACCGTGCCCCCGCGCAGGGCCGCGAAGCCGATGTCGCCCGGCCGGCGGGCGCCGGTATGGCCGTCGCGGGACCGCACCGCCTTGTCCCGCAGGGGCGCGGCATCGCCCTGCGCCGCAGCCTCGCCGAACAGGAGCGCGGTGCCCGAAGGGGCGTCGACCTTCATGCGGTGGTGCATCTCCAGGATCTCGACGTCGAAGGTCTCGCCGAGGGTCGCCGCCACCTTGCGCACGAGGGCGGCGAGCAGGTTCACGCCCATCGACATGTTGCCGGACTGGACGATGCGGGCCCGGTCGGAGGCGGCGCGCAGGCCGGAAAGGTCGTCCTCCGACAGGCCGGTGGTGCCGACCACGTGGACGAGCCCGTGCCGGGCCGCGACCTCGGCGAAGCGCACCGTCGCGGCGGGGCTGGTGAAGTCCAACACCCCGTCCGCTTCGGCGAGGACCGCCGGATCGTCACCGATCGTGATCCCGGTCTTGCCGGCACCGGCGAGCAGGCCCGGATCCTCGCCGAGCGCGATCGAGCCGGGCCGTTCGAGCGCGCCGGCGAGCTCGCAGCCCTGCGCCTCGCACACGGCCTTGACCAGCGTTCGCCCCATGCGCCCGGCGGCGCCCGTCACGACGAGCCTCATGTCGGCCTCCTCGGCCCGTTCTAGCGGGCGCGACCGGGGCTGCCTAGCGGGCGGCGCAGCGCGCTATTCCAAGCCGGGGCGCTTCCGGAGTAAGCCGGAGCCGACAGGGAGGGCGCCATGAGTCTGGCGGGGGAAGGGGCGGTCGCGATCTGGCACGACATCGCGCCCGAGGGGCGGGACGCGTTCTACGCCTGGCACGGCGAGGAGCACATGCCCGAGCGGGTCGGCATTCCGGGTTTCCTGCGCGGCCGGCGCTACGTCGCGACCGAGGCCGAGGAGGAGTTCTTCAACCTCTACGAGGCGCACAGCCCGCAGGTTCTGGCGGGGACGGACTACCGCACCCGCCTCGACGCGCCGACCCCGTGGACCACCGCCACGGTGAAGCATTTTCGACGGGTGTCCCGCTCCATCTGCGCCGTGGCCGCGACCTTCGGGCGGGCGCAGGGCGGCGTCATGGCCACGGTCCGCTACGACGTCGCGGAGGACGGCGCGGCCGACCACCGCCGGGCCTTGCGGGAGCGGGTGTTGCCCAGCGTCGCGGGCCTGCCCGGGGTCGCCGGCGCCCACCTCCTCGTCGCCGATGCGGAGGCGAGCGCGGTCGACAACGCGGAGCGCAAGGCCCGCGGCGAGCCGAATCTCGTGCCGCGCTGGATCGTGCTGGTCGAGGGCTGGGGCGACGAGGCCCCCTTCGCCGCCCTGTGCCGGGGAGAGGTCGCGGCCCGGCTGGCGGAGGCCGGCGCCGGGCAGGCCCGGCTCGGGCTCTACCGGCTGCAGGCCTCCCGCGCCAAGACGGCCTGGAGCACCGGGTGAGCGTGGCGGCCCGTGACTGATCCGACCCCGCCGGAGGAAGCCCGGTGAGCGACGCCGGGCCGCGGGCGGCGCCGCCGCGGGAGATCCGCACCATCGCGGCCGTGGCGGCGGCGCATTTCACGAGCCACATCCTGCAGGTGGCGCTGGCGCCGCTTCTGCCGCTGATGCGGGACGACCTCGGGGTCAGCTTCGTCGAGCTCGGGCTCCTGATCAGCGTGTTC
>DATLFZ010000575.1:0-6600 GCA_035540795.1 Beijerinckiaceae bacterium
TCGCGCTCCGGAACGGGAGGAGGGCCCCGAAGCCGTCTCCCCGCGGGACCGCGACGAAGCGCGGCGCGCCGAGCCCCGCGGCGGCATGCGCCTCGACCACGGCCCGGCCGTGAAATGGGTTGGCGTAGGCGGCCTCCGCGAGGACCGCGTCCCAGGCCTCGGCCTGCGCGCCGGCCCAGGCGAGGTCGAAGCCGCCCGCGCCGTCCGCCGTCCCCGGTTCGGCCGCCGCGGGCGGCTTCGACCTCGCCTGGGCCGGCGCCCGGGCCGAGGTCTGGGACGCGCTCCTCGCGGAGGCCGCCTACGCGAACCCATTTCACGGCCGGGCCGTGGTCGAGGCGCATGCCGCCGCGGGGCTCGGCGCGCCGCGCTTCGTCGCGGTCCCGCGGGGAGACGGCTTCGGGGCCCTCCTCCCGTTCCGGAGCGCGACGATCGGCCTGCGCCGCGTGCCCGCCGCCTGGACCGGACCGTTCGTGCCGAACGGGACGCCGCTCCTGGGCGCACAGGACATCGAGGCGAACGCGGCCGCACTCCTCGACGCCATGGCGGCGCTCGGGCCCCTGTGGCGCCTGCCCTTCCTCGCCCTCGACAGCGCGCCCGCGCAGGCCCTGTTGGGCGCGGCCGCACGCCGGGGACTGTCGACCGCGGTCCTGGCGTCCTTCGAACGGGCGGTGCTCGACCGCGAGGCCGATTTCGACGCCTGGGAGAGCCGGTACCTGAGCGCCAATCGGCGCAAGGACCTGCGCCGACGCCGCCGCCGCCTCGGCGAGCTCGGCGCGCTCGAGCACAGGACCGCGACCGGCGAGGCGCTGCCGGCGGCGATCGATGCCTTCCTCGACCTCGAGGCGAGCGGCTGGAAGGGTCGGCGCGGCACGGCGCTCGCGAGCCGACCGGGCACCGCGGCGCTCGCCCGGGCGCTGTTCCGGGGCGGCGGCGGCGTCGCCGGGCGGGCCGACCTCCTCGTCCTCGACGGACGGCCGGTCGCGGCGAGCCTCGCCCTCGTCTGCCGCGGCACGGCCCATCTCCTCAAGACCTCCTACGACGAGGACCTCGCCCGCTTCGCCCCGGGGCTGCTCCTCGAACACGACATCGTGCGCGCCTGCCACGACGGCTTCGCGCAGCGGCTCGATTCGGTCGCCCTCGCCGGCTGCGTGCTCGAGGGCCTCTATCCGGGCCGCGAGCGCATCGGCGACCTCCTGATCGCGACCGATCCGGGCATCGGACCCGCGGCGCTGGCGCGCCTCACGGCGCAGGAGCGGACGCGGCAGGCGCTGCGCGCCCGCGTCGGCGCGCTCTACTGGCGCGCCGTGGAGGCCGTCGCGGATTTCCGCGCTCAGGCGTCCTTGCGCAGGTGCCAGCCGACCACCGCCTCGGGACGGGAATCCGTCGAGCCAAAATAGGGTTTCAGGTCGAGGATCGGGGTGCCATCGAGGCAGTCGAGCCCGCGCACCCGCAGGGTCGCCCCTTCGATGCCGAGGAGTTCGACCACGTTCATGCCGATGGGGTTCGGCCGCGCCGGCGAGCGCAGGGCGAAGACGCCGCGAGCCCGACCGTAATGGCGCGGCGTCTGCACGACGAGGTCGCGCGGCGCCCGGTCCATCCAGGTCAGCACGACGAGATGCGTGCAGGTGTCCACGTCCTGCAGCCCCGGCGCGTAGCGCGGATCGAGCTCGACGGTGCAGACCGCGTCCGATTCGGCGCCGTTCTTCGGGCATTCCTCCCGGCGGGTCCAGGGCGTGCGGGCGCGACCGATGAAGTACACGCCGGCATCCGCCTGCGCCGGCAGGTCGATCGCCGTCTCTCCGGGCCGGGCTCCGAACTCGCTCATGCCGCCCCCTTGACCCCGCCGCCGCCATCGGAGAGGCAGGGTCGAAGAGTCTCGCCCGTGCCGCTGTCCCTGTCCATCGCCGAACTCGTCGAGCGCTTTCCCGGCTTCCGCGTCGCCGTCGTTGCGGCGGAGGACCTGCGCATCGGGGCGGAGCGCGCGCCGGAGCTCGACGCGCTCGTCGCCGAGCGGGAAGCGGCCTGCCGGGCGCGCTGGGGCGGGACGGAGCTGTCCGAGATCCCCGGCATCGCCGCGTGGCGCGCCGCCTACAAGGCTTTTGGGATCAAGCGCACGAGCTACCGCTCGTCCGTCGAGCGCCTCGTGAAGCGGGTCAAGGCCGGCGAGCGCCTGCCCGCGGTCAACACCCTCGTCGACGTCTACAACGCCGTGTCGCTGACGCACGTGTTCTGCTGCGGCGCCGACGATCTCGACCGGATCGCCCCGCCGCTCGCCTTCCGCTACGCGCGGCCGGGGGACAGCTTCGTCGACATGGGCGCGGAGGAAGGCGAGGACCCGAACGATCCGCCGAAGGACGGCGAGGTGGTCTACGCGGATTCCCGCCACGTTCTGTGCCGGCGCTGGAACTGGCGCCAGGACGCCCGCACCGGCCTCTCGCCCGCAACCCGCCGGGCGGTGATCACCGTCCAGGCGAACGGAATCGGCGACCTCGAAGCCGCCGTCGCCGACCTCACCGGCCTCGTCGAGCGCTTCTGCGGCGGCCGCGTCCGCGTCGCGGTGGCGGACCGGGAGCGGCCGGAGGTGGTGTTCTAGGTCGAACCATGATCACCGACGTCGACGATTATTTCACAGGGGGCTGCGGTCGCTGCGAGCGCTTCGCCACGCCGGACTGCTCCACGCGAAAATGGCGCGCCGGTCTGGAGGAGCTGCGCCGGATCTGCCTCGGCGCGGGGCTCGTCGAAACGGTGAAATGGGGCCATCCCTGCTACATGCACGCGGGGCGCAACATCGCCATCCTCGGCGCGTTCCGCAGCGACTTCCGCATAAGTTTCTTCAACGCCGCCCTGCTCGCGGACCCCGACCGCGTCCTGGTGAAGCAGGGACAGAACGCCCGGCACGCCGACGCCATTCGCTTCACCGACAACGCGCAAGTGGCGGCGAAGGCGGCGGTCATCGGGTCCTTCTTGAGAGAGGCGATGGTCCATGCCGAGGCTGGCATCCGGCCTGCGAAGGCGAGCAGCGAGATCGAGCTCCCCGACGAGCTGTTGGCGGCCATGGCTTGCGATCCGCAACTCGCCGCGGCGTTCCACAACCTGACTCCCGGCCGGCAGAGGAGCTACGCCATCCTTCTGGATGCGGCGAAGACCTCCGCGACGCGGGTGGCCCGGATAGCCCGATCCCGAGACAGGATTCTCGCGGGGAAGGGTGCAACGGAGCGCTGACCCCGCCTCACCGCTCCACCAGCACCAGCGCGAGCCCGTCCCAGCCTTTCAGGCCGACGGTCTGGACCGCCGTCGCGGCGACGCGGGGTTCGGCCGCGATCAGCTCGTAGGTGCGCCGCACGCCTTCGCAGCCGGCATCGGTCCCGTCGAGGACGCCGCCGGCGCGGACCATGTTGTCGAGCACGATGAGCGTCCCGGGGCGGGACAGGCGCATCGCCCAGGCGAAATAGTGCGGATTGTTCGGCTTGTCGGCGTCGACGAAGATCAAGTCGAAGGGCTCCGCCTTCTCCTCGGCGAGACGGGCGAGGGAGTCGAGGGCGGGCCCGAGCCGCAGCTCGACCGCTTCCGCCAGCCCCGCCCGGGCGATGTTTTCGCGGGCGACGGCGGCGTGGTCCGGATCGATTTCCAGGGTGACGAGGCGCCCGCCCGGGGGCAGCGCCCGGGCGAGCCAGATCGTGCTGTAGCCGCCGAGGGTGCCGATCTCGAGGATGCGGCGTACGCCCCGGAGGCGGGCGAGGAGGTTCAGGAGCTTGCCCTGGTTCGGCGCCACCGCGATCGGCGGCAAGCCGGCGGCGTCGCTCGCCGCCAGCGCCCCGTCGAGGGCGGGATCGGGCGGCACCAGCCGGTCCGTGATCCAGCGGTCGACCGCGTCCCAGCGCTCCTCGCCCATAGGGTCCTCCGTCAGCCGTTGAGCTGCTTCGTAGCGGCGATCCGGAACACCGTCGAGGCGACGAAGCTGCCGGCGGCCATCATCTGCGCGAGGGCCTCGGCGGTGCGGTCGACGTCGACGCTGCCGGTGTCGACACCGACGAGGCCGAGGCCGAGGAAGGCGAGGCCGAGGAGGTTCGACCACACGGTGCGGCTGGAGAGGATCGCTTTCGAGTCCATCATCGGGTTCTCCTTGCGTTGCTCGGGGGTTCGGACGAGGGCCAGCGCGTCGCGGCCGACCTCGTCGAGGCGGCGGCTCCAGCCGCGCCGGAAGACCGACCAGGTCGGCAGCCGTTCGAGGAAGGCGCGCCGCTCGCGCTGGAGGGCGCGGATCGCCGCCGCGGGATCGGTCGCCGCCGCCGCCAGCGTCACCGGTCCGATGCGGCCGTCCTGCTGGACGCCGAGGGCGCGTTGCAGGAGGCGGGCGGCCCGGTCGGGGCCGGAATTCACGGCGAGGTCGAAGACGGCGTAGTCGAGGCCGCTCGGCAGGGCGTCGCCGCGCACCGCGTCCCAGTAGAAGGCGCGGTAGATGGCGCCCGCCTCGGCGCGGGTCAGCGCCGCCACCTCGGCCTTGGTCACCGGCCGGCCGCGCCAGCGCGACAGGGTTGCGAGCGTGACGCCGTGGTTGGTGGCGCCGCCGGGATCCTTGGGGTGGTCGACGTAGCCGCCCTCGTGGGCGAGGACGCGCGACAGCGCCCCGTCGAAGTTCGACGCGGTCATGAAACTCTCCGGATTTTTGGGGGGCGCGCGGGCGGCGCAGGAGCGGGATCGGATCAGAGGTCGGAGACCTTCAGCCCCATCGCGTAGGTGAGGTGCTTGTTGCCCCACAGGGTGTTGCCGGTGTCGGCGACGAAGACCCGGAACTCCACGTGGTCGGTGGTACCGTTCATCGGCACGAGGGCGCTGCAGGTCGAGCCGCCGGCGGTGACCACCGCCGAGGCGAAGTCGATCGCCGCCCCGTTGGCGAAGGCGGCGCCGTTCCGGACGATCTGGCAGGCCGGGGCGGAGGCGGCGGCCGAGGCCATCGCCATGTAGGTCCCGAGGAAGACGGCGTAGCGGCCGGCCTCCTGCGGCTGGAAGCGATGGTTCGTCGCCGCGTCGAACCAGCCGTCCGGGTCGGCCTCCTTCGCCGTGAAGGCGATCTTCTGGTAGCCGGTGGCGGCCCAGCCCGTCTGGCTGACCCCGTCGCGGGTGACGTGGAACAGGCCGGCCGGGCGGAGCTTCGGGATCGCCACGCGCCCGGTGGCGCTCGCGATCCGCAGCGCCTCGATCCAGGCCGCCCCGTCGGAGGAGACCTTGACGTGCAGGTCGTCGTCGCCGGTGAGGCCGATCTCGGCCCGGCCGGAGAAGGCGGACTGGAACAGGAGCGACAGCGTCCTGGCGGCGCTCTCCTTGTTGAGCGTGTAGCGCAGGTCGCCGTCGCCGCCTTCGGCGACGGTTTTGGCCGTCCACAGGGCCTTGTTGAGCTTGGCCGCGAACGGGTTCGTCGCGTCCGCGGTCGTGCCGACGCCGAGCAGGGCGAGGTTCTGCAGGACGGTCGCGCCGCTGCCCGGCTGCCAGGCGGCGCCGTCGTGGTAGTAGAGGCCCGGCTCGTCGAGGACGAAGGCGAGGAAGCCGGCCCGCGGCGGGTAGAAGCGCCAGACCCCGTCCTGCCAGGCGGCGATCTGGCCCGCCTTGCCGGCCCAGGCGCCGGTCGGGGCGGGCCCGACGATCCAGCGCTGCCCGTCGGACGGGGCGCCGGGCGGGGCGGAGAGGTCCTTGTCGAGGACGGCGCAGTGCAGGAGCGCGTCGACGACGAGGAGCGCCTCGTTGTGGGTGACGTGCTTCTGCGCCTGCGCCGCCGCCAGCAGCGGCAAGGCGAGGTTGGTCGTCTCGATCATGGGTGATTTCCCTGTGAGCGGGGACGCGCCGGATCAGGCGACCGGCACGGTGACGGTCGTCTCGAAGCCGCGGCCGAAGGCGTTGGTCTGGGCCACCCGCACCGCGAGGTCCGCTTGCGGTGCGCCGAAATCGGCGAGCTCGTCCGCGGCCGGATAGAGGCATTCCGGAACGCCCACGACGAAGCTGCGCAGGGTCGTCGCGCCCTGGAGGACGTCGAGGGCGTAGGCCTCCAGGCTCTCGCCCAGGGGCACCTCCGCCGGCTCCCAGGCATCCCCGTCGCGGCGCGTGCGGCGGATCCAGCGGATGCGGATGCCGCCCGGCTCCCGCCGGGCCCGCACGTGCACGGGCGCGAGCGGCCGCAGGGCGTCCGCCCCCGCGGTCGCCGTGAACGCGACCGCGCTCGGATCGGCGTGATCCCGCTCGGTCGGGGCGACCCGATACAGCCACGGCACGCCGAGGTCGGCGACCGCGTCGGTCAACGGCACGAGGGCCGGGTCGAGCCGCACCGCGAGGGCGCCGGCCGGGACCGATCGGGCGGCCTCCGCCTCGCTGCCGCCGAGGCCGCGCAGGAGCCGCGAGAGCCGATACGTCCGCGGTCCGATCAGCTCGGCCTGCGCCGCGCAGAGGATCTCCCAGCGGCCGTCCGGACCCCGCACGGCGAAGGCGTTCTCGCCCGCGAGCGCCGCCGCGTCGCCGACCGAAGCGAGGCCCCCACCCGAGATCTCCACGTCGACGCTCCCCCGGTGCCAGCGCCAGACCGGGCCCGGCGCGATGGGACCGAGGGTGCGC
>DATLFZ010000576.1:0-7482 GCA_035540795.1 Beijerinckiaceae bacterium
ACCGGCTCCATCGCCCGCTCGTCCTTCCTGAGCGGCGAGCCGATCCGGCGGGAGAAGCTGATCAAGGCGAGCGGCAGCGGGTTCATGTCGGCGATCCTGCCCTCGGGCATGCGCGCCGTCGCCATCTCGATCGACACCCGCGGGGCGACGTCCGCCGGCGGCTTCATCCTGCCGAACGACCGGGTCGACGTGATCCGCACCTTCCGCGACCAGGACGCCTCCGGCGGCACCGGGTCGGAGGTCCACCTCTCCGAGACCATCCTGACGAACATCCGGGTGCTGGCGATCGGGCCGCACATCCAGGAGCGCAACGGCGAGAAGGTCGTCACCGGCGAGACCGCGACCCTCGAGCTGAGCCCGGCCCAGGCGGAGCTCGTGACCCTCGCCCAGAAGGTGGGGCAGCTCTCCCTCGCCCTGCGCAGCCTCGCCGACGCCCACGAGACCGGCGAGCGCCGGGAGGCCCGCGACGAGGGCGGCCTGACGATCGTGCGCTACGGCGTGCCCCGGCAGGTGAAACGGTGAGCGGCGGCGGATTCGAAAAGGTGAGCGCGATGAAGTCGATCCGGCGATCCCGCCGCCTCGGGACGGGGCCCCTTCTCGCGGCGGTCGCCGCCGCGGCCCTGTCGCCGGCCCCCGCCGCCGGCCAGCCCTCGGCCGCGGCCGTGGCCGCCCCGGTCCTTCAGGTCGGGCCGCACGAGCAGGGCATCGCCCGCCGGCTCGATCTCTCGATCGGCCGCTCGATCGTGGTCGAGCTGCCCCGCGACGCCAAGGAGGTGTTCGTCGCCAACCCGAAGGTGGCGAACGCGGTCGTGCGCTCGACCCGCAAGCTCTTCGTGATCGGCATGGAGAACGGCGCCACCTCGATCTTCGTCATGGACGCGGACGGGCGCCAGATCGCCGGGCTCGAGGTGACGGTGGGGCGCGACCTCAACGTCCTGCGCCAGACCCTGCGCTCGGCCCTGCCCTCCGCGCCGATCGAGGTCAGGCCAGCCGGCGATTCGATCCTGCTCACGGGGCTCGTCGCCTCCGCCATGGAGGCGCAGCAGGCGGTCGACATCGCCAACGCCTTCGTCGGCACCTCCGGCGGCCTCTTCACCTCGGCCAAGGGCGCGGTGATCAACTCGCTGACCATCAAGGGCAAGGACCAGGTCATGCTGCGCGTGACCGTGGTCGAGGTCGCCCGCAACGTCCTCAAGCAGTTCGGCATCAGCACGAACGGCACCTGGAGCAACCTGTCCTCCCGCGGCCAGGGCTCCATCGACCTCGCCAACCTCAACCCGTTCCCGCTCGGCGGGACGCCCGCGAGCGGCATCACCGCGAGCATCGCCCGCAGCGGCCTGTTCGCCGACGCGACGCTGCGCGCCTTCGAACGGGCGGGCGTGTCGCGGGTGCTCGCCGAGCCGACCCTCACGGCGATCTCGGGCGAATCCGCCAAGTTCACCGCCGGCGGCGAGATCCCGGTGCCGAAGAGCGAGGACTGCGACCCCACCACCCGGCGCTGCACCATCGGCGTCGAGTTCAAGCCCTACGGCGTCACCCTGAACTTCACGCCGGTGGTCCTGTCGGAAGGCCGCATCAGCATGCGGGTCGGGACCGAGGTGACGGAGATCGACCCGGACAACTCGATCCGCATCGGCGGCATCGCCGTCCCCGGCATGAAGGTGCGCAAGTCCGAGACGACGGTCGAGCTCCCCTCGGGCGCCGTCATGATGACGGCGGGCCTCATCCAGCAGTCGAGCGCGCAGGCGATCAACGGCCTGCCCGGGGTGATGAGCCTGCCGGTGCTCGGGACCCTGTTCCGGTCGCGCGACTACCAGCGCCGCGAGACCGAGCTCATGATCATGGTCACGCCCTTCATCGCCAAGCCGATGGAGCCCGCCCAGGTGGCGCGGCCGGACGACGGCTTCGTCGACGCCCATGACGGCCAGTCGATCCTGCTCGGTCGCCTGAACCGCCTCTACGGGGTCGTCGGCGCGCCGCCGCTCGACGGCTACAAGGGCTCCTTCGGTTTCATCGTCGACTAGCACGGGACGGCGCCCCTCCGCGGGGCGCCCACGCAACGAGGACACACATGGCCCGCACCACCCGCCTCCCACCGTCCCGCGCCGTCGCGGCCGCGGCGCTCGGGCTGATCCTGTCCGCCTGCGCCGCGGACCGGACGGTGACGGGCTCGACCTATCCGTACGACCACCGCGAACGGCACCCGATCGTGCTCGCGCAGGGCATGCAGACCCTCGACGTCTTCGTCGGCGCGGGGATCGGCCGGCGCCAGCGGGACGACATCCACGCCTTCGCCGCCGAGTACCGGCGCCACGGCAGCGGCCCGATCCTGGCCCAGGTCCCGGCGGGCCCGGGCCTCGGAGGCGCGTCCCACTTCGCCCTCGACGGCATCCGGGCGGCCTTCGCCGAGGCCGGCCTTTCCGACGCCCCCCTCGCCGTCTCGGCCTATCCGGTCGCCGACCCCACGGTCGCCTCCGCGATCCGGCTCTCCTTCCGGCGCCTGCAGGCGAAGGTCGCGACGAAATGCGGGCTGTGGCCGCGCGACCTCGGCACGAGCGACCTGCGCTCGAACGCCCGCAACGAACCGTACTGGAACCACGGCTGCGCCGTGCAGTCGAACCTCGCCAATCAGGTCGCCGATCCGATCGACCTGGTGCGCGGCCGGCCCGAGGACGGGATCGACACGATCCGCCGCACGAAGGCCATCGACAGCCTGCGCCAGGCCAAGGACCCCTCGACCCAGTACCGGCAGGACGGGCAGGGACGCATCAACTCGGCCGTCGGAAACTGAGGCAAGCGGAGCGCGCGAACCATGTCCGAAGCCAGCGCCGCCGACGAGAAGGTCATCGCCCCGGTCCCCCGGGTGACGATCCAGGCCTTCTGCGAGACGGCGGAGGTCGCCGAGACGATCCGCGCCGCGTCCGAGGACCGGCGCATGCAGAAGGCGCACGTGCGCGTCCAGATGGGCGGGGCGGCGGCCGCGGTCGAAGCCTTCCGGCACGCGCCGACCCCCAACGTCGTCATCCTCGAATCGCACGGGGAACGGGGCGGGCTCCTCGGCCAGCTCGACCAGCTCGCCGAGTTCTGCGACGCGGGCACGAAGGTCCTGGTCGTCGGCCACGTCAACGACGTGATCCTCTATCGGGAGCTGATCCGGCGCGGCATCAGCGAATACCTGATCGCCCCGATCGCGATCCTCGAGCTCGTCCGCACCCTGTCCGAGCTCTTCACCGCGCCCGGCGCCGAGCCGGTCGGGCGGACCGTCGCGGTGATCGGCGCCAAGGGCGGCGTCGGGGCCTCGACCGTCGCCCACAACCTCGCCTGGGCGGTCGCCCGCAACCTGACCCTCCCGACCGTGATCGTCGACCTCGACATCCCGTTCGGCACCGCCGGGCTCGACTACAACCAGGATCCGCCGCAAGGGATCGCCGAGGCGATCTTCGCCCCCGACCGGCTCGACGCCAACCTGCTCGACCGGCTCCTCTCCAAGTGCACCGACAACCTGAGCCTGCTCGCCGCGCCGGCGATGCTCGAGCGCACCACGGACCTGACCGAGACCGCGGTCGACGGCGTCGTCGACCTCCTGCGCGCCTCGGTGCCGTGCATCGTCCTCGACGTGCCGCACCTGTGGACCGCCTGGGCCCGGCGCACCCTCGTCGCCGCCGACGAGATCCTGATCGTCGCCGCCCCGGAGCTCGCCTCCCTGCGCAACGCCAAGAACCTGTTCGACACCCTGAAGGAGAGCCGCCCCAACGACGGCAAGCCGCGGGTCGTGCTGAACCAGGTCGGCGTGCCGAAGCGGCCGGAGATCGCGGTCGCGGAATTCGCCAAGGCGCTCGGCACCGACACCGCCGCCGCGATCCCGTTCGATCCGCAGCTGTTCGGGACCGCGGCCAACAACGGCCAGATGATCGCGGAGGTGCAGTCCTCGGGCAAGATCGCGGAAGCGTTCGTCGAACTCGCCGCGGCGGTCACCGGCCGCACGGAGCCGAAGCGGACCAGGGCCAACCTCTTGGAGCCCCTGATCGCCCGCTTCGCGCGCCGCAAGGCCTCCTGAGGGCGCCGGTCCGATGTTCGGCAAGCGATCAGCCCCCGGATCGAACCCGGCCCCGGCGCCGCCGCCGCGGCCGGCGCCGCCGCCCGAGCCGCGGCCCGCGGTCCCGGTCGTCGCCGATTCCGACCTCGCCCCGGCGGCGGCGCTGCGGGCGCCGGAGCCCCCGCGCCCGGCCCCGGTCCAGGAGCGGCCCCGGTCCGAGGAGTACTATCGCACAAAGGGAATGATCTTCGGCGCGCTGATCGAGGCGATCGATCTGGCGCAGCTCTCGCGCCTCGACGCCGAGACCGCCCGCGAAGAGATCCGGGACATCGTCAACGAGATCATCGCGCTGAAGAACGTGGTGATGTCGATCGCCGAGCAGGAGGACCTGCTCGACGACATCTGCAACGACGTCCTGGGCTACGGCCCGCTCGAGCCGCTGCTCGCCCGCGACGACATCGCCGACATCATGGTCAACGGCTGCCAGAAGACCTACATCGAGGTCGCCGGCAAGATCCAGCTGACCAACGTCCGCTTCCGCGACAACCAGCAGCTGATGAACATCTGCCAGCGGATCGTGAGCCAAGTCGGCCGCCGCGTCGACGAATCCTCGCCGATCTGCGACGCCCGCCTGCCGGACGGGTCCCGCGTCAACGTCATCGCCCCGCCCCTCGCCATCGACGGGCCCTCGCTCACCATCCGCAAGTTCAAGAAGGAGAAGCTGACCCTCGACCAGCTGGTGCGGTTCGGGGCCATCTCCGCGGAGGGCGCGCAGGTCCTCAAGATCATCGGCCGGGTGCGCTGCAACGTGGTCATCTCCGGCGGCACCGGCTCGGGCAAGACGACGCTCCTCAACTGCCTCACCCAGTTCATCGAGAACGACGAGCGCGTCATCACCTGCGAGGACGCGGCGGAGCTCCAGCTGCAGCAGCCGCACGTGGTGCGCCTCGAAACCCGCCCGCCCAACCTCGAAGGGCAGGGCCAGATCACCATGCGCGACCTCGTGCGCAACTGCCTGCGCATGCGGCCGGAGCGGATCATCGTCGGCGAGGTGCGCGGCCCGGAGGCGTTCGACCTCCTCCAGGCCATGAACACCGGCCACGACGGCTCGATGGGCACCCTGCACGCGAACTCCCCGCGCGAGTGCCTGTCGCGCCTCGAATCGATGATCACGATGGGCGGCTTCTCCCTGCCCTCCCGCACCATCCGCGAGATGATCTGCGCCTCGGTGGACGTGGTGATCCAGGCCGCCCGCCTGCGCGACGGCTCGCGGCGCATCACCCACATCACCGAGGTCCTCGGGATGGAGGGCGACGTCATCATCACGCAGGACCTCCTCCTCTACGACATCGTCGGGGAGGACGCGTCCGGCAAGATCATCGGCCACCACCGCTCGACCGGCATCGGCCGGCCGCGCTTCTGGGAACGCGCCCGCTACTACGGCGAGGAGCGCGCCCTGGCGGCGGCGCTCGACGCCATGGAGGCGAAAAGCGCGAGCGACGCCGCCTGAGGAGGCCGATGGATGACCAGCACCTTGGCCGCCGTCGTGCTCGCCGCGATCGCCGCGGGCGGCGTGGCCTACGCCCTCGTCTACCCGCTCCTCTCCGGCGAGGCCCGGGCGGAGAAGCGCCAGAAGGCGCTTCTCGACGCCGGGCCGAAGCGGCGGACCGAGCGCGGTAGCGGGCAGAACCGCCGCGACCAGGTCGCCCAGAGCCTCAAGGAGATCGAGACCCGCAACAAGGCCCGCAACCGGGTCTCCCTGGAGAACAAGCTGCTCCAGGCGGGCCTGTCCTGGACGAAGAAGAAGTTCTTTCTCGTCAGCGCCGGCAGCGCCGCCGCCCACGCCCTCCTCCTTTTGATCGTGACCGGCAGCCCGCTCTTCGCCGCCGTCGGCCTGTTCGTCGGCTGGTTCGGCCTGCCGAACTGGATCCTCGCCTTCCGACGCAAGAAACGCATCCGCGCCTTCGTCGACGACCTGCCGAACGCCATGGACGTCATCGTCCGCGGCATCCGCTCGGGCCTGCCCCTCAACGACTGCCTGCGCATCATCGCCAACGAATCCAAGGACCCGCTGAAATCCGAGTTCAAGGCGGTGGTCGAGACCCAGACCGTCGGCATTCCGCTGACCGACGCCGTCGCCAAGATCTACGAGCGGGTGCCGGTGCCGGAGGCGAACTTCTTCGGCATCGTCATCGGCATCCAGCAGAAGGGCGGCGGCAACCTGTCCGAGACCCTGTCCAACGTGTCCAAGGTGATCCGCGAGCGGCGGAAGATGGCGGAGAAGATCAAGGCGATGAGCATGGAGGCGAAGGCCTCCGCCGCCATCATCGCGTCACTCCCCTTCGCCGTGGCGCTCCTCACCTACATGTCGAGCCCGAGCTACATCGAGCTTCTCTGGACGACGACCGCCGGGAAGATCGCCCTCGTCGTGTCGGGCATGTGGATGACGGTCGGCGTCCTCGTCATGCGCAAGATGATCAACTTCGACTTCTGAACGGATCGCGGCCCCGCATGATCGAAGCCCTCTTCCTGAAGCTCTCGGATCCGCAGGTCCTGGCGACGATCCTGGTCGGGATCGCCGCGGCCGCGACGGTGTTCACCGTGGCGATGCCGCTCGTCGAGGGCAACGCGCTCGGCAAGCGGATGAAGGCCGTCGCCCTCGAGCGCGAGAAGATCCGGGCGCGGGAGCGCGAGCGCCTCGCCGCCGGCGCCGACCGGGCCTCGCTGCGCATGGAGCCGAAGGCCTACATGAAGCGCATCGTCGAGCGCTTCAAGCTCGGCGACTGGCTCGGCACCGAGACCGCCAAGGCGCAACTCCTGATGGCCGGCTACCGCGGCCCGCAGGCCGAGGTGGCGTTCCTGTTCTTCCGCCTCGTCGCGCCGATCCTGATGCTGGTCGTCTCGATCTTCTACCTGTTCGTGCTCGAGATCCTGGCCCAGCCCTTCCTGGTGCGCTGCGGCTTCGTGATCTGCGCGGTGTATCTCGGCATCAAGGCGCCCGAGATCTTCCTCAAGAACAAGATCCAGAAGCGCCAGCTCGCCATCCGCCGGGCCTGGCCCGATTCCCTCGACCTGATGCTGATCTGCGTCGAATCCGGCATGTCGGTCGAGCAGTCCTTCCGCCGGGTGGGCGTCGAGGTCGGCACGCAATGCGTGCCGCTCGCGGAGGAACTGACCCTGACGACGGCGGAGCTGTCCTATCTCGCCGAGCGGCGCACCGCCTTCGACAACTTCGCGAACCGCACCGGTCTCGAGGCGGTGCGCGCGGTCACGACCGCCCTGATCCAGGCGGAGCGCTACGGCACGCCGGTCGGGCAGGCCCTGCGGGTGCTCGCGCAGGAGAGCCGGGACATGCGCATGGCGGAAGCCGAGAAGAAGGCCGCCGCCCTGCCGCCGAAGCTCACCGTGCCGATGATCCTGTTCTTCCTGCCGGTCCTGTTCGTGGT
>DATLFZ010000577.1:0-3697 GCA_035540795.1 Beijerinckiaceae bacterium
GGGCGATGAACGTGGAGGTGAGATCCACCACCCGACGGTCGGCCCGAATGCTGCCGTAGAGAACCTCGACGCCGATGTCGAGGTCGCGCACCGGCGACCAGATCAGGTTCGCACCGACCTGCCACATGCGGAGATCGGCGACGAAGTTGCCGGGCAGCACGAAGGCCGGGGTCCCAGCCGGCGCGAGCGGCGGCACGATGAGGGCCGAGTTCGCGAAGGCCGGAACGTCGATGGCGCCGTACGTGCCGAAGAAGGCCGAACGCAGCTGCGGGGTCCAGTAGTGCAGGAACGCCGCATGGATGTTCCAGCCCGTGACCGTGCGGGTGCGGCCGAACGGATCCACGAACGCGTCGGCGAAGTTGCCCACGAGCGGGCTCTGACCGCCCTGCTGGAGGGCGCGGGCGTTTCCGTGGCCGAGGTAGGACATGGCCCCGTCGGCGTAGGTCGCCTGCAGCCACAGCACGTCGCCCGGAGCGATGAACGGCAGGTTCAGCTTCAGGCCGCCGGTGATCGCGAAGCCGTACTTGGTCTCCGGGATCACGCGCGGGCCCAGGGCGAACGGGCCGGCCGGGTTCGGCACGAGCAGGTTCGACGAGATCAGCTGGTGCAGCGCGCCCGACAGGAAGGCGGAGCCCCAGGCCTGGTCGACGCGGACGTTACCCACGATCTCAGGCATCCGCTGTCCGGCGAAGAAGAACTGGCCGGGAGCGGTGGTGCCGGCGGCGCCGGCGGTGATGAACGGAAAGACGAAGCCCGGCGGCAGGGGAGGAGTGCCGAACGCGCCCGGAACCGGCGGCAGGACCGTGCTGGTCACGCGGCGGGAGGCCGGGTCTTCCAACGACAGCGTCGCCGAGAAACCGCCGCCGAAGGTCGCGGTGTAGGCGAGGACGACCGGGTCGTTGCCGTAGGTATCCGAGCCCGTCCCGATGAAGTTGCCCCAGTTCAGAGCGTTGGCGTAGAAGTCGAAGAACGACGTCGCGCGGCCGGCGGTGATGCCGGCGAACTGGATGAAGGCCTTGTTCAGGTCGACCGTCAGGGCCTGACCGGCCTGACCGGCCCACTGCTGCTGCACCACGCCGTAGTTGCCCGAGTTGCGGGTCAGCTCGTAGCGGATGAAGGTGCGCAGGGTGCCCCAAGCAGTGGCGGTGCGGGCGTCGAGGTTCAACTGACCGCGGGCGCGCCAGCCGAGCGCGTCGCCGACGCGGGTCTCGGGATCGACGTAGCGGTATTCCGCGCGGACGCGGCCCGAGATGCGCAGGCAGGTTTCCGTGCCGGGGATGAAGAAGAACCCCGCGCCGTAGGCGGGGCAGACCCGCACGTATTCGACGACAGGCGCCGCGGCCCTGACGGGCAGGTCGGCGGCCTGGGCCCCGGCAACCACGATGAGGCTCGCGGCCGATCCGAGGAGAGCGCTCTTACCGAGCTTCATTCTGACCTCCAAAGTTTTTGACCCTGAGGACGATTTGGCCGGCGGCCGTCTCTTCCCCGCTGGAGGCGCCGCCTTTCGGCGACGCCGGTGTGCATGGATGGGCGCACCCGTGTCCTTGCCCCGTCCTGATGGATGCGCGGAAGCATCCGCACTGGCAAGCCTGTTCAGCTTCCGGAGACGGGGATGGCGGCGGTTCGGACGGGGGTGTTGCACAAAGTCCACGAAATCGCGGAGCCCCGGGCGCCGGGCGGCCCACAGGGTGAAGGAAACCTTAACGCGCGAAGGCCCGCGCCCGCGTCGGCGATCCGCCGTAAGCTGCCGTCCGGAACGGCCGCGCTTGCCCGGGCGTTCCGTCCGGAATCGATTCGGGAGCCCGCGATGCGCTCGGCCGCCTTGTTCCTTCTCCTGGTTCTGCCGCTCGGCGCGCAGGCCGCACCCTGGCCCGTCCACATCGAGCGCCAGCGCGGCGAGACGCTCGTCATCGAGCACACGCCGGTGCCCGGGACGGTCGGCGTGCGCCGGGCGCACCGCGTGAAGTCGGTCGTGCGCGTGCGCTCCCGGGCCGTCGCGCCCAGAAAGGCGGCGTCACGCCATGTCCGCCGGGCGGTCGCGGCCAAGCGGGTGCGCGTCTACCGCTACACGGGCGTCGCCGGGGGCTGCCGGGACGGCGGCCTCGTGCGCTACCGGGACCCGGCCGGGCAGCCTTTCGTGCTCCAGCGCGAGATCTGCCACGGCATCGCCCGGCTGCCGCCGGGCTGGCCGCTGCCGCGCCGGGGCCTCTGACTACGCGACCAGCCGCCGGTAGAGGTGCCAGGTGGCGTGGCCGAGGACCGGCATCACCACCGCGAGCCCGACGAAGGCCGGCAGGGAGCCGAGGACGAGCAGGGCGGCGACGATCAGCCCCCAGAGGGCCATGGTCCCGGGATTGGCGAGCACGGCCTTCACCGACGTGGCGACCGCGACCGCGGCGCCCGCGTCCCGGTCGAGCAGCAGCGGGAAGGAGATCACGCTGATCGTCAGCACCACGACCGCGAAGACGAACCCGATGAGGTTGCCGAGGAGCAGCAGGGTCCAGCCGCGCCGGGTGGTCAGCACCTCGCCGACGAAGGCGACGAGCGAGTCGGGCGCGTGCCAGCCGTAGAGCGACTGGTAGAGCGCCTTGGCGCTGAGGATCCAGGCGAGGAAGATGAAGAAGAGCAGGACCCCGAGCCCCAGGATCGAGCCGATCGAGGGCGCGCGCAGCACCTCGAAGGCGTCCTTCCAGTCGGTCCGCAGGCCGAGCTCGCGGCGGCGGCTGAGCTCGTAGAGCCCGAGCGCCGCGAACGGGCCGAGGAGGGCGAAGCCGGAGGCGAGCGGATAGAGGAGCGGCAGGACGTTGTAGCCGAGCGTCAGCCCGGCGAGGACGATCCCGGCGATCGGATAGATCAGGCTGACGAAGACCACGTGCGTGGGCATCGCCCAGAAATCGTCCAGACCCTTCGCCAGCGCCGCCTTCAGGTCGGCCGGGCCGATCCTGCGCACGACGGGGAAGACCGGCGTCTCGCTCGCACCGGCGACGACGTGGAGCTTGGCCATGAGCGTCCCTCCTGAGCCGCGGCGCGGCCAGAGGGCGGAGCGAGCGGCCACCGCCCGGGGCCGCGACCGAAGGCCAGTATACGCCGCCCCGCGCCGCTTGTCGCCTCAGCGCACGATGTCGGGCGGCTCGACCGCCGCGAAGGGATTTGGGGCGGCGGGCGCCGACGCGGTGGTCTCGACCGGATCCGGCTCCGCCGGGCGGGGCGCCTGCGCGCGCGGCCGGGGCGCCGCGGCGAGGTCCACGTGGACGACGCCGTTGCGGTAGCTCTCGACGCCGCCGATCTCGCGCCGGCTGCGCAGATAGGCCTTGATCTCGTCGACCCGCCCGGGTTCGGGGCGGAAATCCACCGCCCGGCAGGCCTGGTGCATCTTCTCCCGCGCGCTGCCGGGGCTGTGGTTGTCGGTGTTGAGCCGATCGGTCGAGACCACCGCGACCGCGCCGAAGCGGGCGGCGACGTCCGCCAGCACCGTCCGCAGTTCCGCGGGGAGGCATTCGAGGGGGGCGTTCTCCCTGGCCTGGAGATACCCGGCGAGGGTCGGCTCCGCGGCGGGCGCGGTCGGTTCCGGCGGGGCCGCGGCGTCGCTCGGAGCCGGCGGCGCGGCTTGCCGCAGGGGAGCGGGCGGCTCCGGCGCGGGCGGAGGCGGTAGGGAGGGCTCGGCCGCCGGTTCGGGGGCCGAGCCCTCCCTACCGCC
>DATLFZ010000578.1:0-4279 GCA_035540795.1 Beijerinckiaceae bacterium
CGAGGAATTTTTGCGAGGCGTTGAGCGGCGCGGCGCCGGCCGGCGCCGCGCCGCTCAACGCCTCGCAAAAATTCCTCGACGCGAAGGTGCGGCTGCACCGCAAGCTGATCGAGGAGCTCAACCTCGCGGCGCTGGAGAAGCTGCCCGAGCAGGATCTCAAGCGCGAGATCCACGCCATCGTGTCGCAATACGTGATGGCCGAGCGCCTGCCGCTCAACGCGCAGGAACTCGACCTCCTCGTGTCCGAGATCCTCGACGAGATGACCGGGCTCGGCCCCCTCGAGCCGCTGCTCAAGGACCCGACCGTCTCCGACATCCTGATCAACGGCCACCAAGCGGTCTTCGTCGAGCGGCGCGGCGTGCTCGAGCCGGTGCCGTCCCTGTTCAAGGACGAGGCGCATCTCATGCGCATCATCCAGAAGATCGTCTCGGCGGTCGGGCGGCGGGTCGACGAATCGAGCCCGCTCTGCGACGCGCGCCTCCTCGACGGCTCGCGCTTCAACTGCGCCGTGCGCCCGATCGGCGTCGACGGGCCCCTCGTCTCGATCCGAAAGTTCTCGAAGTCGAAGCTGTCGCTCGACCGGCTCGTCGAGGTCGGCGCGATCCGGCCGCAGATGGCGGAGGTGCTCGCCGCCGCCGTCAAGGCGCGCATCACCACGATCATCTCGGGGGGCACCGGCTCGGGCAAGACGACGATGCTGAACGCGCTCTCGGCCTACATCTCCCACACCGAGCGCCTGATCACCATCGAGGACGCGGCCGAGCTCCAGCTGCAGCAGCCGCACGTCGCCCGCATGGAGACGCGCCCGCCCAACGTCGAGGGCAAGGGCGAGATCCGCCAGCGCGACCTCGTCAAGAACGCCCTGCGCATGCGGCCCGAGCGCATCATCCTCGGCGAGTGCCGCGGCGAGGAGGCGTTCGACATGCTCCAGGCCATGAACACCGGCCACGAGGGCTCGATGGCGACGATCCACGCCAACAACCCGCGCGAGGCCATCTCCCGACTCGAGCAGATGATCGGCATGGCCGGCCTGCCGATGAGCCAGACCTCGATCCGCGGCCAGATCGCCGCGGCCATCCGCATGATCGTCCAGCTCCAGCGCCTCGCCGACGGCAAGCGCCGGGTCACCTCCATCGCCGAGGTCACCGGCATGGAGGGCGACATCATCCAGATGCAGGAGATCTTCAAGTTCGTGCGCACCGGGACGGACCCGGACGGCACCATCCAGGGCCACCACGTGGCGACGGGCGTGCGCCCGCGCTTCCTCGCCGAGCTCGTCGCCCACGGGATCAACATCCCCGGCGCGACGTTCGACCCGTCGAAGCCCCTCTGAGCCATGGTCGAGATCGATCCGCTCTGGGTCTTCTACGCCTGCGCGGCCCTCGCGGGCGTGCTCGCGGCGGAGGCGGCCTACCTGCTGCTCCACAAGAGCAAGAGCTACCGCAAGGGGGTCAACCGCCGCCTCCAGGTCGCCGGCAAGGAGACGGACCGGGAGAAGGTGCTGGTGCAGCTGCGCCGGGAGCGGGGTCTCGCCGCCGACGGCGGCTACCTGCTCCCGTTCGCCGCGTTCAACCGCCTCGTGGTGCAGTCGGGGGTCAAGGTGTCGCCGTGGCGTGCCGGCACCGTCGCCGGCGTGCTCGGGCTCGCGGCCTTCACGGCCGCCCTCGGCTTCACCGGCGAGGTGCTCGAATCCCTCGCCGCCGCGGCCGCCGCTTCGCTCGTCCTCCCGCTCGCGGCGCTCCTCTATCTGCGCAAGCGGCGCCGGGCGAAGTTCGCCGAGCAGTTCCCGCAGGCGATCGACATCATCGTGCGCTCCCTGCGCGCCGGCCATCCGACGCCGATCGCCATCGGCGTCGTCGCCCGCGAGCTGCCCGACCCGGTCGGCACCGAGTTCGGCCTCGTCGCCGACGAGGTCACCTACGGGGCCGATCTCGAAGGGGCGCTGCGCAACATGATGGCCCGGGTCGGGCACGAGGACCTGCCGCTCTTCGTCACCTCGGTCGCGATCCAGTCGAGCACCGGGGGCAACCTGAGCCAGATCCTCGAGAACCTCGCCGGGGTGATCCGCGAGCGCTTCAAGATGCGCCGCAAGATCAAGGGGCTCGCCGCCGAGGGCCGCGCCTCGGCGATGATCCTGAATCTGGCGCCCTTCGCCGTGTTCACGATCGTCAACATCATGACGCCGGACTTCTACGGCGAGGCGTGGGGGCACCCCTTCACCAAGATCGGCTTCGCGGGGGCGCTGTTCTGGATGGGCGTCGGCAACCTGATCATGCGGCGCATGATCAACTTCAAGTTCTGAGCGATGCCGGACCTCGCCGCCCTCCTCGACGGCTTCGGCGACGACCCGGTCGTCACCCTGGCGCTCCTCGCCCTCGTCGGCGGCGCCGTCGCGGTCGTCGCCCTGTGGGACCTCGTGCGCGACCGCATGGTCCTGCGCCGGCGCGCCTCGGAAGGGCTCGAGGCCAAGCCGGCGCAGGCGACCAGGGGCAAGACCGCGTCCGTCGAGCGTCTCGTCGGCTTCCTCGAGGCGAACTTCTCGGGCGGGGACGAGAAGGAGCAGCGCCTCCTGCGCCGCCAGCTGATCCAGGCGGGCTTCTTCGATCCGCGCGCCCTCGCGGTCTTCCTCGGGGCGCGGCTCGCCGGGGGCGTCGCCCTCGGCCTTGCCGGGATCCTGTTCCTGCCCTTCCTCCTCGGCGACACGCCCCAGCACGTCGTGTGGATGTGGGCCGCCGGGCTCGGCATCCTCGGCTACTTCCTGCCCTCGATCTACCTGAAGCGCCGCATCGCCGCCCGCGTGCTCCAGCACCGGATGGGCTTTCCCGACTTCATGGACCTGATGGTGGTGTGCTCCGAGGCCGGGCTCTCCATGGAGGCGGGAATCGAGCGCATCGCCCGGGAGATCGTCGAGGGCTATCCGTCGCTCGCCGAGAACCTCTACATGCTCTCCCTCGAACTGCGCGCCGGCAAGGCCTTCCCCGAGGCCCTCGAGCGGCTCGGCGAGCGCCTCGGCATCGAGGAGGCGACGATGCTCGCGACGCTGCTGCAGCAGTCGAGCGAGCTCGGCACCAGCCTGTCCCAGTCGCTGCGGGTCTACAGCGAGGAGATGCGCCACAAGCGCCTCTCGCGGGCGGAGGAGAAGGCCTACGCCCTGCCCGCCAAGCTGGTGGTTCCATTAATCCTTTTCGTCTTTCCTGTGCTCCTCTTCACGCTGATGCTGCCGGTGGTGATCCGCATCTCGCAGGCGAACATCGGCGGATGAGGGAGACGAGCGGCCCGGCCATGTCGAAGCGTACCCGTCCCGCCCTCCTGCCGGCCGTGGCCGTCGCCCTGGCGCTCGCCGGGTGCCAGACGACGGACGTCACCGGCACGAACCCGTTCGCGCCGGCGGCGAGCCGCGCCGTCGACGAGCCGAAGGACGACCTGTTCCTCGGCAAGGAGCATTTCCGGGCCGCGAATTACGGTCTCGCCGAGGTCCATTTCCGCCGGGCCGTCGAGGCGAACGGGTCGGCGGAAGCCTGGCTCGGCCTCGCGGCGGCCTACGACCGGCTGCGCCGCTTCGACCTCGCCGACCGCGCCTATGCGCAGGCGGAGCCCCTCGTCGGCGGGACGCCGGTCTTCCTCAACAACCGGGGCTACTCGTACCTCCTGCGCGGCGACTTCGCCCGCGCCCGCCGGGACCTCGCCGCCGCCCGCGCCGCCGACCCCGCCAACGACACCATCCGCAACAACCTCGAGACCTCGCAGCGCGGCCGCCGCGGCTGACGCCGGGACTCAGTCCAGGCGGAAGGAGAAGTGCTTGCGGCGGATGGCGTCGTAGGTGCCGTCCGCCCGGACCTGGTCGATCGCCCGGTCGAGCCGCTCCTTGAGCTCCTGGTCCTCCTTGCGCAGGGCGACGCCGACGCCCGGGCTGTAGAAGGCCGGGTCGAACGGGGCGTCGCCCACGATCCGGCAGCAGGCGCCTTCGCGGGTGGCGAGGAAGCGGGCCATGGTCGGCTTGTCGCCGAGGACGAGGTCGAGGCGGCCGGCGAGGAGGTCGAGGGCGGCGTCGTCGAGCTTGCCGTAGGTGCGCACCTCCGCCTCCGGGTAGCGGGCGTGGAGGAAGTCGGCGTGCTCGCCCTCGGTGGTCCCGACGCGGCGGCCCGAGAGGCCCCCTGGGGCGACGCTGCCGACGTCGGCGTCGAGGCGGCCGAGGAAGGTCGCCGGGATGCGGTAGTACGGCTTCGAGAAGGCGACCCGGCGCTTGCGCCGATCCGTGATCTCGATCGAGGCCATCAC
>DATLFZ010000579.1:0-5593 GCA_035540795.1 Beijerinckiaceae bacterium
GCCCATGCCCTCACGCCCTAAGCGTCCCGCCGATGTCGTCGGCAACGCCGTCCACGTCGCCCGCATCGCCACAGGCGAGATCGAGGACGACTACGAGCCCGACTCCCCCGAAGGATGAAGCCGCAGCCGCCCTCGGCCGGAAGGGCGGCGCCGCACGGGCCGCGAAGATGACGCCCGAGCGCCGGGCGGAGATCGCCCGGAAGGCGGCGGAGTCTAGGTGGAAGAAGTAGGCTTCGGGAGCTTCTTCGGGGGCTCCACGCGCTTCCGGGTAGTGTCTCAGTTTGAATTTGCCGCACCCCCGGCTACGCGCTGCCACCCCGGCTCCCGCCCGGCGGCAAGGGCGTAGGCGAAACCCGGTTGATCTCCATCGTCACCGTCACGGTGATGACCCGCTGACGGTGCTCGTTCAGGACTTCGACCGTCACGTCCCGCGCGTCGCCCTTCGGGAGGCGATCCCTGCCGATCGCTGCGGCTGTCTCGGCCGCCTCCCGCTCGGCAGCATCAAGGTCGGGGAACTCAAGGCCCTCTTCGTCCTCGTGGAAGCGAGTTCCCTCGCGGACGTTGAAGAAGTAGCGAGGCATCGGGGGAGGCTCCGGCCGGCGCATCAACTCGGATAATGGCAGTGCGGTTCAGCACGGCCCTGGCCGACAAGCGAAAGCCCCGCCAGCGGATCGGCGCTGAGCGGGGCCGCACGATGAAGAGGCTGGCCACGGAATACCCCCGGCCGGCACTCTCCCAACCCGCGATCTGCGGAGGGGGTTCCCGTGCAATCGACTGCAAGCCGCTCTACGCGCGGGAGTCTCAGTTTGACTTTTCGGGCGGCGGCGGGCTGTCGCAGGCCGGACGTTGACATTGCAGGTACGACATTATCCCCTGTAGCCCGCACCTGACTCGGCGGCCCGCGCAGCGTTCGCAGCATTTGCATCGTGGCGTCGCCGTAGCTCAGCGTCCGGCGGTTCGTTCTTCGGCTTCCATTGAATCAAGCTGAGGAGCCAGCGCCACACGCTCATTGTCCTCTCCTTTGCGCGAATGCCGCTCGTCGCCCTTCACTTTACCAGCTTTTCGTCGGCCCATGCGCCTGCGGAATGTACGCTGCCACCGGCGATCTGAGGAGTGGTTCCGGGACGAGGCTACCGCTCCGTTTTGGCCGCTGATCCGGAGGAAGCCACACCCTGGCGGATCATATTGGGCCGGCCGTCTGATGAACCTTCCCGGAGAGGGAACACATGGCGGGAGCAGCGCGCCTTAAGATCACCGGATGAGCGGGTTCCACGCGGCCATGCCGGCGAAGTCGGTCAACGGCGCCCAGACGCGGCCGGGCGGCGCGTCGATGCCGGTCCCGATCCGCCGCTCCGCCATGTCCACGTCCCTTCCCGGAATCCCCTGGGGGTCGGGCTTCCCCTGTCCGATCCGTAACTTGACCTGCCCGGAAAGGTATGTTCCTTGGGCGCCGACGGAAAAAACCCCTCCCCGGGTGCGCTCGGGAAGGGGTTTTGGAAGTCAGGATGGAAAGCCCCGCGAGAGGGCCTCTTCACATAGCACCGGCGGACCCGCCGGTGCAACGGCTTCTACTCTGGTTGGAGTCGCGACCCCGCCGGCCCGCGCCGGCGGGGTTTTTCGTGCCCGCGTTCAGGCCCGCGCCTCGTTGGCGCAGACCGCCACGAACAGGGACAGGGCGAAGGTCACGCCGAGGATCTCGGCGAGCCAGTCCCACCTGTCCAGGGTGACGAGGCCGGCCGCGCTCGCGGCGGCGAGGAAGAAGCTGAGCCACAGCGCCATCGAAAGACCCCCCGGGGTCCCGCGCACGCCGCCCGGCCGCGTGCCGGCGGCAGGGGCGAAGTCGCGCGTGCGGAGGACGCCGAACCAACTCGCGGTCCGGCCCGCAGTTCCGGTCGTCCGTGCCCTCGACGGAGCCGATCAGTCCGCCGCCTCGCGGACGGCGCCGTGCTTCTGCATCATCGCCGGGAACTCGTGGTAGCGGTACGCGCCGCCGTCCGGCGCGACGACGGTGACCTCGTCCTGGCCGCAGCCGAAGCGGTGGATGGCGTCGCGCACGGCGGCTTCCGCCGTCTCGTGGGCGCGCGGCTCGATCTCGGCCTCGCCGAGCTTGCTCGTGACGATGAAGGGCATGCCCTGTCGGTAGTCGCCGCGCGGATTTCGCGCATTCACCTACGTTGATCCCTTCCGGTCCGGGATGACGACCCGGAAACGGGCGCCTGCGGCGGTGTCGTCGAGGGCGATGGTGCCGCCGTGCAGGCGCACGAGCTCGGCCGCGATGGCAAGCCCGAGCCCGGCCCCGCCGGCGGGCGAGCCGCCGAAGGGCGCGAACAGCCGCGCGCGCACGGCAGGCGGCACGCCGGGCCCGTTGTCCTCGACGAGGATCGTCACCGCGTCCCCGTCCCGGCGGGCGGCGACCCGCACCCGCGGCGGCGCCCCGGCGGCGCCGGCCCGGCTCAGGGCCTGGACCGCGTTGCGTACGAGATTCACGAGGACGCGGGAGAGCTGGTCGGGATCGGCGTCGACCTCGAGGCCGGGGGGCACCTCCGCCTCGAAGGCGATGCCGGCCCCGGGGGCGAGCCCGGTCAGGTCCTCGAGCTCCTCCACGAGGGGCGCGAGCGGCACCGGCCGGCGCTGCGGCAGCCCCTCCGTCGCCCGGCCGTAGGCGAGGGTCGCCTGGCAGAAGGCGATCGCCCGCCCGAGGGTGTTGACGAGGCGCGGCGCGACCCGCTGGACGGCGGGATCGGAGGCGGCGCCGAGCCGGTCGGTGAGGAGCTGCGCCGTGGTCAGCATGTTGCGCAGCTCGTGGTTGATCTTGCTCACGGCGAGACCGAGCTCGGCGAGGCGCCGCTTCTCCCGCAGCTCCCGGGCGAGCGCCGTCTCCATCCGGGCGAGCGAGCGCTCGGCGACGCCGATCTCGTCCGCCCGGGCGCTCGGGCGCACGATCCGCGACACGTCCTCGGGCGCCTCGGCGAAGGCGGCGATCGAGCCGGTCAGCCGGCGCACCGGGCGCACGATCGCGACCTGCAGGGCGAGGTAGACGAGCCCCGCGGTGATGCCCGAGATCAGGAGGGACAGGAGCAGGATGTTGCGCGAGAAGGCGAGCATGGCGTCGCGCAGGGGCCGCTCGTCGATGACGATCTCGACGAAGTCGACGCCCTCCATGCCGGCGCCGAGCACCCGGATCGCCCGCGCCGGGGCGACGAGGGTCGCGAAGGCGTCGGCGATGAGGCCCTGCCAGGTCGCCTGGCGCAGGTCGACCGTGCGCGCGACCTCCGGGGGCACGTCGTTCATGGCGAGGAGGCGGCGGGTGCCGCCGCCGCGCACCGCCACCGCCTGGGCGCCCACGCCTTCGAGGAGGCGGGTCTCGAGGTCCTCGGGCAGGCTCTCGGCCGGGGCGGCGTCGAGGACGAGCGCGGCGATCTGGGCCGCGGCGAGGCGGTCGCTCAGCCAGTTGCGTCGGAAATTGGCGACGCTCGGGACGTAGATCAGCACCTCGGCGATCATCACGAACAGGACGGTCAGGACGAGGAGCCGGGCCGAGAGGCCGAACCGGGACGGGATCTCGGGGCCGTCGGCGGGGATCACGGGCGCCCCTCAGCCGAACCAGCGCGCCGCGCCGAGGAACCGGCGCACGAGCGGCCGGCGGGCCTGCGGCCGCAGGTGCTCCACCGCCGCGCGCTTCGTCACCTCGGAGAAGGTCGGATAGGGGAAGACGAGACCGGCCAGATCGTCGACCCGCAACCCTTTCGCCAGGGCGAGGATCCAGGGCACGATCAGCTCGCCCGCCTGCGGCGCGGCGATGCTGCAGCCGAGGACGGCGCCCCGGCCGGTGACGAGGACCTTGACGTGCCCCGCGGTGCGGCGCTCGGCCTGCGCCCGGTCGTTCTCCGCCACGGGCCAGCGCAGGATGCGGAAGCGCTTCTTCTGCGCCCGCGCCTCCTCTTCCGTGAGCCCGATCGCCGCGACTTCCGGGTCGGTGTAGGTGACCCGCGGGATCGCCGCCGGATCGAACCGCACCGGCAGGCGGAAGAGGGCGCTGCGGATGACGAGGCCGGCGGCGTGGTTGGCCGCATGGGTGAGCCGCGGCGGGCCGGCGGCGCAGTCGCCGACGGCGTAGACCCGGCGGTTCGTGGTGCGCAGGCCCTTGTCGACGCGGATGCCGCGCTCGTCCGCGGCGATCCCGGCCGCTTCGAGCCCGAGATCGCCCGGATCGAACCGGCGCCCCGCGGCGACCAGAAGGTGCGAGCCCACGACCGTGTCGCCGTCGGCGAGGCGCAGGGCGACGCCGCCGTCCCGGCCCTCCGCCCGCTCCACCGTCGCGCCGGTGCGCAGTTCGATGCCTTCGCGTAGGAGCGCCCGCTCGACCGCCGCGGCGATCTCCGGGTCCTCCCGTCCGAGCAGGCGTCCCGCCTCCACGACCACGACCTCGCTGCCGAGGCGCCGAAAGGCCTGCGCCAGCTCGACCCCGACCGGCCCGGCGCCGAGGACGATCAGCCGGCGGGGCAGTTCGGAAAGGTCGAACACGGTCTCGTTCGTCAGGTACGGGACGGCCGCGAGCCCGTCGATCGGCGGCGCGGCGGGCCGCGAGCCGACCGCCAGCACGAACCGGCGCGGCGCGATGCGCAGCCCCCCCGCCTCGACCGTCCGGCGGTCGACGAACCGCGCCGGCGCCCGGATCACCCGCACGCCCATGGCCGCGTAGCGCTCGGCGGAATCGTTCGGCGCGATCGCCTCGATCACCCCGCGCACGTGGTCCATGACCCGGGCGAAGTCGACCCGGGGTTCGCACGCGACGCCGAACCGCGCCGCCTCCCGGGCGGCGTGGGCGTGGGCCGCCGCCGCGATCAGCGCCTTCGAGGGGACGCAGCCGGCGTTGAGGCACTCGCCCCCCATGCGGCCGCGCTCGATCAGCACCGCGGGCACGCCGAAGGAGGCGGCGATGGCGGCGACCGACAGCCCGGCGGCACCGGCGCCGACGACGCACAGGTCGGGTTCGAGTACCTCCACGCGAGTCTCCTGGTCGGGGTTCTCAGGATACGGCACGGCCCGTCGCCGCGATACCGGGCGCGTTGCGCCCTCGCGCGGCCGCCGCTACAGCACCGGCACGGAGGCCGCCATGACGGGTACGCAGGCGCAGGATCCGGAGGGCCGCAGCCGGCTCGCCGACATTATCCATCGGCGCTCGTTCGGGCGCGCCAAGGTGGTGCTCGCCTCCGGGCGGGAGAGCGACTTCTATTTCGACATGAAGCCGTCGATGCTCGATCCGGAAGGGGCGAGCCTGATGGCCGACGGCCTCCTGGCGCCGATCGCCGAATCCGGCGCCGAGTATGTCGGCGGGCTCGAAATGGGGGCGGTCCCGATCACCGGGGCCGTGTGCCTGCGCAGCCACGCCGTCGGCCGGCCGGTGCGGGGCATCTTCGTGCGCAAGAAGCCGAAGGAGCACGGGGCGAAGAAGCTCGTCGAGGGGCTCGCCCGGGGCGAGACCCTCGCCGGCCGCCGCGTCGCGGTGATCGAGGACGTCACCACCACCGGCGAATCGGCGATGAAGGCGGTCCGCGCCCTGCGGGACGACGGCGCTGAGGTGGTCCTCGTG
>DATLFZ010000580.1:0-2673 GCA_035540795.1 Beijerinckiaceae bacterium
CCGGTCGACCCTGCCGCCCGGGGGCGACCCGGCCCGCGGCCCCGCCGCGGTCGATCTCCTCGACGCCCTCAATTCCCGGCGCATCACCTTCGCGCTCCAGCCGATCGTCGACGCCCGCAGCGGCAAGGTGGCGTTCGGCGAGGCGCTGCTGCGCGTGCGCCAGCCCGACGGCCGCCTCGTGCGGGCGAGCGAGATCCTCGGCGCCGTCGAGCAGACGAGCCTGATGCCGGTGGTCGACGCCCACATGCTCGGCCTCGTCGCCGACCACCTCGCCCGCCACCCGGACGCGCAGGTGGCGATGAACGTGTCCCCGCTGACGATCGAGTCGCCGGACTGGCTCGGCACCCTCGCCGCCCATCTCGGCGCGCGGCCGGGCGTCGCGTCCCGGCTCGTCCTCGAGCTCACCGAGACCGCCGCGGTCCGCGATCCCCGCGCCACCGGCGCGCGCCTCGACGCGATGAAGGCGCTCGGGGTCGGCATCGCCATCGACGATTTCGGCGCCGGCCACACCTCGTTCAAGCACCTGCGCAGCTTCCCGGTCGACCTCGTCAAGATCGACGGCGCCTTCGTGCAGAACCTCGCCCGCTCCACCGACGACCGCTTCTTCGTGCGCGCCCTCGTCGACCTCGCCCACCATCTCGGCATTCCGATCGTGGCCGAATGGGTCAGCGACGAGGAGACCGCCCGGATGCTGGCCGAATGGGGCGTCGACTACCTGCAGGGGGACCATTGCGGCGTCCCCGCCCTGGTCGAAGGCGTCAAGGCGGGCGCCGCGGCGGCCTGACTACTTGCGCGAGAGCGCGTCGAGGCGCGCCTGCATCTCGGCGACCTGGCGCTTGAGGGTGTCGAGGTCGCCGCCCTGCGGCGGCTTCTGCGCCGGTTCCTCCGCCCTGTCGGCCTTGTCCTCCGCCTTCGGGGGAAACGGGGAGAACATCCGCAGCGCCTCGTTGAAGAAGCTCATGTTGGTGCGGATCTGCTCCTCCATGGCGTGGAAGGCGGCCGGGCCGAAGGTCTTGGCCATCTGCTCGCGCAGCTTCTCCTGCTCCCGGGCGAGGTTCTCGATCGAGAATTCGAGGTAGCGCGGCACCAGCGCCTGCATGCTGTCGCCGTAGAAGCGGATGAGCTGGCGCAGGAAGGTGACCGGCAGGAGGTTCTGGCCGGCCTTGTTCTCCTGCTCGAAGATGATCTGCGTGAGCACCGAGCGGGTGATGTCCTCCCCGCTCTTGGCGTCGTAGACGACGAAGTCGTCGCCGGCGCGGACCATCTCGCCGAGGTCGTCGAGCGTGACGTAGGTGCTCGTGCCGGTGTGGTAGAGGCGCCGGTTGGCGTATTTCTTGATGACCGTCGGTGCCTTGTCCGTCGCCATGACCGCCCTGACCGATGCCGCGCCGGGCGCCGGAATCGCCGGCGGCCCGCCCCCCGGCACAGCTTAGGCCTTTCGCGCGGGGTGGCAAACCCCGAACCGCGCGGGCCCGACCGCGCCGAACTCCGCTGCGTCGGCGCCGTTATTGGCCTAAAGTCCCACGTAGTTCGACTGAGCTTGACTTGGCTGTGGGGCTCGGGTTGATGCCCGGCCCATGAGGGCGGCCCAGGCGCCGCGGCGGGACGGCGCTCGGCCGGACCGAAGGACGAGGAGATCTTCCATGGCTCGGCAGGACATCGTGATCGTCGGGGCGGCCCGCACCGCCGTCGGCTCCTTCAACGGCGCCTTCGCCAACACGCCGGCGCACGACCTCGGCGCCGCCGCGATCAAGGCCGCCCTCGAGCGGGCCAAGGTCGACGCCGCCGAAGTCGACGAGGTCATCCTCGGCCAGATCCTGACCGCCGGCCAGGGCCAGAACCCGGCCCGCCAGGCCGCCATGGCCGCGGGCGTGCCGAAGGAGAAGACCGCCTGGGGGCTCAACCAGCTGTGCGGCTCGGGCCTGCGCGCCGTCGCCATCGGCATGCAGCAGATCGCCAACGGCGACGCCGACATCATCGTCGCCGGCGGCCAGGAATCGATGAGCCAGTCGCCGCACGCCGCCTACATGCGCGCCGGCACCAAGATGGGCGACTTCAAGCTCGTCGACACCATGCTCAAGGACGGGCTCCTCGACGCCTTCAACGGCTACCACATGGGCAACACGGCCGAGAACGTCGCCTCGAAGTGGCAGTTGACCCGCGACGAGCAGGACAAGTTCGCGGTCGCCTCGCAGAACAAGGCCGAGGCGGCGCAGAAGGCCGGCCGCTTCAAGGACGAGATCGCGCCCTTCACCGTGTCGACCCGCAAGGGCGACATCGTCGTCGACCAGGACGAGTACATCCGGCCCGGCACGACCCTCGACGCGGTCGCCAAGCTGAAGCCCGCCTTCAACAAGGAGGGCTCGGTCACCGCCGGCAACGCGTCGGGCATCAACGACGGCGCCGCGGCCCTCGTCCTGATGACCGCCGCCGAGGCGGAGAAGCGCGGCCTGAAGCCCATCGCCCGCATCGCCTCCTGGGCGACCGCCGGCGTCGACCCGGCGATCATGGGCACCGGCCCGATCCCGGCCTCCCGCAAGGCCCTCGAGAAGGCCGGCTGGAAGGTCCAGGACCTCGACCTCGTGGAGGCCAACGAGGCCTTCGCGGCCCAGGCGCTCGCGGTCAACAAGGACATGGGCTGGAACCCGGACATCGTGAACGTGAACGGCGGCG
>DATLFZ010000581.1:0-3868 GCA_035540795.1 Beijerinckiaceae bacterium
ATGCAGTCGCTTAGTCTCGCCGCAATTTGCGACGCCGCCTTCCTCCATCCCGAGCGGCTGCCGGCCGGCATGGAGCCGGCCCTGGAGGCGAGCGTGGTCTACGAGCCCGGGCGCAGCACCGGCGCCTTTTCCTACGCCACACACGTCTGCACGGTGGCGGTCGATCCGGGCACCGGCCTCGTCGAGGTGCTGGACTACGTCGTCTGCCACGATTGCGGGACCATGGTGAATCCGATGATCGTCGAGGCACAGGTCGTCGGCGGCGTCGCGCAGGGGCTCGGCACCGCCCTGTACGAGGAGATTCCGTACGACGAAAACGGCCAGCCTCTCGCCTCGACGTTTCTCGACTACATGATCCCGGGCTTCGCCGAGGTGCCGGACGTGAAGGTCCTCCACATGGAGACGCCCTCGCCCCACACGCGGTTCGGGATCAAGGGGATGGGCGAGGGCGGCGCCATCGCGCCACCGGCCGCGGTCCTGAACGCCGTCAACGACGCCTTGCGCCCGCTCGGGGTGCGCCTCGACCAGACGCCGATCACGCCCGAGCGCGTGCTCGCGGGCCTCGCCGCCGCGGAAGGGGATCGCCCGTGAAGCCCGCCCCCTTCACCTATCGGGCGGTGCGCAGCCGCTCCGAAGCGCTCGAAGCACTCGCGGACGGCGCCCCGCGTATCCTGGCGGGCGGCCAGTCCCTCGTTCCGATGCTCAACCTGCGCCTCGCCCCGGCGGATGCGGTCGTCGACATCACCCGGGTGCCAGAGTTCCGGGAGGTGCAGGACCTGCCGGGCAGCATCCGCTACGGCGCGCTCACCACACACGCCGCGTTCGAGGACGGCAGAGTCCCGGACGGCTCCAACGGCCTGCTCCGCCACGTCGGCGGCCAGATCGCCTACCGGGCCGTGCGCACCCGCGGCACCATCGGCGGCGCGCTCGCCCTTGCCGATCCGGCCGCCGACTGGCTCACCGCGATCATCGCCCTGGAAGGGACGCTGCACCTCGCGAGCCGGGCCGGCCGGCGCGCGGTCGCCGCGCAGGATTTCGTACTCGGGCCGTACTTCACAGTCCTGGAGGAGGGCGAACTGATCGAGGCGGTGGAGGTGCCGAAGCGCCCCGCCGGCGAGCGCTGGGGTCACTACAAGGTCGTCGCAAAGGTTGGCGAGTACGCGGATTCCATGGCCATCGCGCTCCTCGACCGGGCCCGCGGCTCCGCCCGGGTGACCCTCGGGGCGATCGACGGCGCGCCGCTGGTGCTGCCCGGCGCGGCCGCCGCCGCCCTCAGCGGGCAGGCCGAGCCCGAACTGCGCCGCGCAGTGCGCGACGAACTCGCCGCGGCCGGAAGGGACTTCTCGCCGGCGCAACTCCTCCTCCACACGACCACGGTCGTGCGATCGATCAGGGCCGCCGCGACATGAGAACCAGGATCACTCTCACGGTGAACGGCCGCAAGGTCGAGGCCGAGGTCGAGCCGCGCACCCACCTCGGCGACTTCCTACGCGAGCAGCTCAGGCTCACGGCGACCCATCTCGGCTGCGAGCACGGTGTCTGCGGCGCCTGCACGATCCTCATCGACGGCGAGCCGGCCCGGGCGTGCATCGCTCTTGCCGTCTCGCTCGACGGGGCCGAGATCCGCACGCTTGAAGGCATGGCCGACGATCCGCGGATGGCGGCCATCAAGGACGCCTTCCACCGCGAGCACGGGCTACAATGCGGGTTCTGCACGCCCGGGATGCTGATCTCGGCGTGGGATCTGCTGCGGCGTCGGCCGGACCTCACGGACGGCGACATCCGCGAGGCGATGAGCGGCAATCTCTGCCGCTGCACCGGATACCAGGGCATCGCCCGTTCGATCCGGCGCGCGGCCGACGAACTCCGCACACCACTCAGTGGCGCTTGAGAAGAGGAAAGACCATGGCGCACTCGACCATCATCGGCGGAGCGATGCTGCCGCATGCTCCCCAGTTTTTTACGCAACCGGAGTCGGAGCCCAAGGAGATCATCGCCGCGGTTCAAAAAGTGGGCCGCGAGATCGGCGATCGGCTCAAGGCGCTGAAGCCCGACTTGTGGATCATCTTCTCCAACGACCATGCGGAGCAGTTCTTCCACAACTCGGCGCCACCCTTCACCATCCATGTGGGCGGTGAGGCGACTGGCGAGTTCGCCGGCCGCAAGTTCCATTGGCAGGTGCCGAGCGAGATCGGCTTCGAGCTCGTGCGCCAGCTCTACCGGCAGGGCTTCGACCCAGCCTTCACCAGCACGGCCAAGATCGATTACGCGATCGGGATCCCGCTGACCCATCTCGGCGTGACCGACCCGGTCCTGCCCATCTATGTCAACGCCTACCTTCCGCCGCAGCCCACGATGGAGCGCTGCTACGCCTTCGGCCAGGCGGTCGCGCGGTCAGTGAGCGCGATGGGGCTGCGCACGGCGATCATCGCCAGCGGCGGCATGTCCCACTTCCCGGGCACCGACCGCTACGGCAGTCCCGAGCTGTCCTGGGACAACGCGGCTCTCGCGAAGCTCGCCGCCGGCAACCTGAAGTCCCTGATCGGCTACGACGAGGTCGAGCTTGACGAGACGGGCAACATCGAGCTGCGCTGCTGGGCTTGCGCTCGCCCAGCGCGCCCGCAGCGCAAGCCCGACGTCGTCTCGATGGATCCGAGCTGGCACCACAACTATGCCTCCCTCGGCTGGATCGACTCCCAACCGCAGGAGCACGGGGCCCACTATCCCTCGATCAAACCGGAGCTCGTTGAGCTCACTAGCGCGCTCCATGCCCTCGCGCACGATCCGGCCAAGCGGACCATTTATATCTCCAACCCGGGCCAGTACGCTGACGAGTTCAAGCTGCCGGAGGACCAGCGCAAGGCGCTGATCGAACTCGACGTGCCGGCCATGGTGGCGATGGGCGCACACCCTCTGGTGCCGTTCCTCGCCAACATGCAGGTCCAGCGCCAGCGCGCGGCAAGCCGATGACCTCCGGCGGCCCAACTGTCCTCACCTCCTTCGTGGGCGGGGCCTCCCTCGCCCACGAGGGTGCTCAACTCGACCTTGTCCAGCCCGAGAGCGGCAGGGTCGGCTTCGTCCTGACCGAGGCCGGCGAGGCCGGCGTTGCAGCCGCGGTCGAGAACGCCGCCCAGGCCTTTCGCGAGCATCGGAAGTCGAGCCTGCATCAGCGCTCGGTCTGGCTGCGCAAGATTGCGACGGCGCTGTCCGGCGCCTCCGAGGAACTCGGAAAGATCATCTCGGACGACGTGGGCAAGCCGATCCGGGTCGCGCGGTTCGAAGCGAAGCGCGGGGCCGAGTTCGTCGAGGCCTGCGCCGCCGCGGTTCTGGGCATCGGCGGCGAGGTCGTGCCCGTCGACGCCGCCGCCAACGGGGCCGGCCGCTTCGGCTTCACGCGGCGCGTACCCTACGGAGTCGTCGGCGGCATCACCCCGTTCAACGCGCCGGTGAACCTGCTCGTCCAGAAGGTCGCCCCCGCGCTCGCCGCCGGCAACGCCATCGTGGTGAAGCCCGCGCCGTCCGGGACGCGGGCCGCCCTCGCGGTCGCGCGGCTCGCCGCCGAGGCGGGCCTGCCGACAGGCCTGTTCAATGTCGTCACCGGCGATCGGGAGACGGCGACGGCCCTCGCCTCCCATCCCGAGGTGCGCGCCGTCAGCTTCACCGGCGGCACGGCCGCCGGGGAGGCGCTCATCCGCGCCGCCGGCAACAAGAAGTTTGTCGCAGAACTCGGCTCGAACGCCGCCAACGTGGTCATGGCGGACGCCGACCTCGCCGACTCGGCCCAGAAGATCGCCGCCGCCGCCTTCGAGGCGAGCGGCCAGCAATGCATCTCGGCCCAGCGCGTGCTGGTCGAGCGCCCCGTCCTGCC
>DATLFZ010000582.1:0-2204 GCA_035540795.1 Beijerinckiaceae bacterium
GTCGAGCACCTCGCGAAGCGTGCGGCGCAGGCCGTGGACCTGGTCGACGAGGTCGAGGACGACGCCGATCCCTTCCGCGTTGACCCCGAGGTCGCGTTCGAGGTCGAGGATCAGGCGGGCGCGGGCGAGATCGATGTCCGAAAACGCCTCCTCGCGCGGGGCGACCCAGCCCTCCTCGATCCAGATGTGCAGGGTCTCGACCTCGACGCCGATCCGCAGGCAGAACTCGTCCCGGTTCATGTCAGGCTCCGAGGTTCCGGCGCGGGTCGTGCGCCTTGCCGGCGGCCCAGCCCTCGGCGAAGGCCTCGAGCGCCGGGTCGGCGCCGTCCGGCAGCACGATCCGAAGGGTGGCGTACATGTCGCCGCGGCGCTCGCCCCGGGCCACCCCCTTGCCCTTGAGGCGCAGCACCCGGCCGGTATTCGAGCCCTTCGGGATCGCCATCATCACCGGCCCGGTCGGGGTCGGCACCTCGACCCGGCCGCCGAGCACGGCCTCGGTCAGCGAGACCGGCAGGTCGATGCGGATGTCGTCGCCGTCGCGCACGAAGAGCGGGTGCGGCTCGACCCGGATCTCGACGAGGGCGTCGCCGGGCGGGCCGCCGCCGAGGCCGGGCTCGCCCTTGCCGCGCAGGCGCATCACCTGGCCGTCCTCGGCGCCCGCCGGCACCTTCACGTCGAGCACGCTGCCGTCCGGCAGGGTGACGCGCTGCGTCGCCCCGTTGACCGCGTCGAGGAAGGGCACGGCGAGGCGGAAATGCAGGTCGCGGCCGCGCATCCGCACGGTGCCGGCCCGCCCCCCGCGCCCGCCCCGCCGCAGCAGCTCCGAGAGGATGTCGTCGGCGGCGAAGTCGGCGAAGCCCGCGTCCGAGCCGTAGGCCTCATGCCCCGCCCCGGCGAAGTCCCGGTAGTAGCGCTGCTGCGGCCGCTCGGCCCCGGAGGCGTCGATCTCGCCGCGGTCGAAGCGGGCGCGCTTGTCCGGGTCCGACAGGAGGTCGTAGGCGACCGAGACGGTCTTGAAGCGCTCCTCGGCGCTCTTGTCGCCCGGGTTGAGGTCCGGGTGGTGCTTCTTGGCCAGGCGGCGATAGGCCTTTTGGATCTCCTCGGCGCTCGCGGTCTTGGCGACGCCGAGGACGTCGTAGGGGTTCTCGCTCAAGGATCGCTCCGGCGGCTGGGGCGGAGAATGCCGGAACGCAGGGGCCGGTTCAATCGGCCCGGGCGGTGGCCGGGCGCGGGCGGAAGAAGCGGCTCGCGAAGGCGGGCGAGGCGAGAACGAGCCCGATCAGCGACATGTCGAGGTGGCTCAGGCCCGCGACCACGTTGCCCGGCGCGGCGAAGAACAAGCCGCCGACGAACAGGAAGGTGCGCAGGATCCACCCGCGCGGGCCGCCGCCGAGGTCGCCGACCCCGATCAGGTAGCCCTGCAGCGCCGAGCCGAGGAACCAGACCCCGAGGATGGCGGTGCCGAGCACCACGGCGACCTCGCCCGCCGAGCCGATGCCGATCAGGGCCGGGTTGAGCACGAAGAAGAACGGGACGAAGTAGATCACGCTGCCGAGGCGCATGGCCTCGAAGCCGGCCCGCATCGGGCTCGTGCGGGCGAGCGTCGCCGCCGCGAAGGCGCCGAGCGCGACCGGCGGCGTGATGAAGGAGACCATGCCCCAGTACATGATGAACAGGTGCACCGCGAGCGGCTCGAGCCCGGCCTTGATCAGGGCCGGCGCCAGCACCACGGCGAGGAAGATGTAGCAGGCCGTGACCGTCATCCCCATGCCGAAGATGAAGCTCGTCAGCGCCCCCATCAGGAGGAGCATCATGGTCGCGTCGCCAGCGAGGAAGACGAGGTCGTTGGCGAGCGTGCCGGTGAGGCCCGTCGCCGAGAAGGCGCCGACGATCAGCCCGACGCCGAGGAGGATGGCGACAAGTTCGGCGAGCGCCCGGCCGATGCCCATGACGAGCCCGGCGAAGGCCGCAAAGGACAGGCGCGTGCGGCGCGGGATCTGGTTGATCACGAGGAGCGCCGCCGTGGCGTAGAACGGCGCCAGCGTCTCCTGGCGGAAGCCGATCATGCCGACGATGAGCACGGTGAAGACGAGCAGGTAGTGCCAGCCCTCGCGGAAAGTCGCGACGAGGCCGGGCAGTTCCGCCCGCGGCAGCCCGCGCAGGCGGCGGCGGGCCGCGTAGGCGTCGATCTGCACGAACAGGCC
>DATLFZ010000583.1:0-7753 GCA_035540795.1 Beijerinckiaceae bacterium
GGCCGAGGAGGAGGGCGGCGAGCGCCGCGGCGAGAAGCTTCGGGGAACGGATCGTGGTCATGTCGGCGTCTCCTGATCTGGGGCTGCATCGGTGCAGCACCCGTGGGTCGCCGACCCCCGGAGGCGGGTTCGACGCCGCCCGGCCGGGACGTGCGCCGGCGCACGCGAACCGTGGGCTGCGCGGCGCCCGCCGTTGCGGCATCCCGCCCCGACCGGGGCGCGGATTCGTGGTTGCAAGTGCCCGCGATCTGCTGAACGTTAGGCGCGACGCCCGCGGCCTTCCGGCCCGGGTCTCGATCGCGAAACACCGCGCCGGATCAACCGGCAGCCGGAGGGGACCATGGACGAGAAACAACTGCGCGGCATGATCCAGTCGGTGAAGGACGGGCGCATGTCGCGCCGCGGCTTCATCTCCCGCATGATGGGCCTCGGCCTGACCGCGCCGATGGCCGGCATGCTGCTCGCCCAGCAGGGCGTCGCCTGGGCGCAGACGCAGCCCGCCTACAAGCCGACCAAGGCCGGCGGCGGCGGCCCGCTCAAGATCCTGCTGTGGCAGGCGGTGACGCTCATCAACCCGCACTTCGCCACCGGCACCAAGGACCAGGAGGGCTCGCGCATCTTCTACGAGCCCCTCGCCGGCTGGGACAACGACGGCAACCTCATCCCGATCCTCGCCGCCGAGGCGCCGAGCCTGCAGAACGGCGGCCTGTCCGAGGACGGCACGCAGGTCACCTGGAAGATCAAGCGCGGCGTCAAGTGGCACGACGGCCAGCCGCTCACCGCCGACGACGTGGTCTTCACCTACGAATACGCCGTCGACCCGGCCACCGCCGCGACCACGAGCGGCTCGTACACGAACATCGCCAAGCTGGAGAAGGTCGACGACCACACGGTCCGCATCACCTTCAAGCAGCCGACCCCGTTCTGGGCCGACGCCTTCGTCGGCGTCGTCGGCGCCATCATGCCGAAGCACGTCTTCGGCCCCTACAAGGGCGAGAAGTCCCGCGACGCGCCGGCGAACCTCAAGCCGGTCGGCACCGGCCCCTACAAGTTCGTCGACTTCAAGCCGGGCGACATCGTGCGCGGCGAGCGCAACCCCGACTACCACGTGCCGAACCAGCCCCATTTCGACACGATCGAGATCAAGGGCGGCGGCGACGCCGTGTCGGCGGCGCGCGCGGTGCTGCAGACGGGTGAGTTCGACTACGCCTGGAACATGCAGGTCGAGGACGAGGTCCTCAAGCGCATGGAGGCGGGCGGCCGCGGCAAGGTCCTCACGGTGCTGAGCGGGAACATCGAGTTCATCATGCTCAACACCAAGGACCCGTGGACCGAGATCGACGGGGAGCGCGCGCACCCGAAGTCGAGCCACCCGACCCTGACCGACAAGGCCGTGCGGCAGGCGATCAACCTCCTCATCGACCGGGACTCGATCGAGCGCCACATCTACGGCCGCGGCGGCAAGGCGACGGCGGTGTTCGTCAACGCGCCGGAGCGGTTCAAGTCGAACAACATCAAGTACGAGTTCAACATCGACAAGGCCAACAAGATCCTCGACGACGCCGGCTGGAAGCGCGGCGCCGACGGCATCCGCGAGAAGGACGGCAAGAAGCTCAAATACGTCTACCAGACCTCGATCAACGCGCCGCGGCAGAAGACGCAGGCGATCATCAAGCAGGCCTGCGGCCGCGCCGGCATCGACCTCGAGCTCAAGTCGGTGACCGCGACCGTGTTCTTCTCCTCGGACGTGGCCAACCCGGACACCTACACCAAGTTCTACTGCGACATGCAGATGTACACCACGACGATGCCGCAGCCCGATCCCGAGCGGTTCCTCAACCAGCTCGTGTCGTGGGAGGTGTCGTCGAAGGACAACAAGTGGCAGGGGCGCAACATCTCCCGCTACACCGATCCGGAAGCCGACGAGGCCTACCGGCAGGCGCAGAAGGAGCTCGACCCGGTGAAGCGGGCCGCCCTGTTCATCAAGATGAACGACATCTTCTGCAACGCGCACGTGATCCTGCCGATCCTCGCCCGCACCCGCGTGGCGACGGCGGCGAACACCCTCGTGCCCAACTACAGCGGCTGGGACCTCGACCTGTGGCAGGTCGCCTCCTGGCACCGGACATGACCGTCCGCACGAGAAGGGGGATTCGCCGGCACGCCGCCTGATGACCGATTATCTCGTCAGGCGGCTCCTGGTGGCGATCCCGAGTCTGCTCGGGATCAGCCTCATCCTGTTCACGGTCCTCGCGCTCGCGCCCGGGGACCCGTTCGAGGAGCTGGCGACCAACCCCAACATTCCCCCGGAGGTGCGCGCCAACCTGCGGGCCAAGTTCGGCATCGACGATCCGGTCATGGTTCCGCTACCTGCGCTGGCTCGCCGCCATGGTGCAGGGGGACTGGGGTTTCTCCTTCGCGAGCCGGATCAACGTCGACACGCTGATCATGCAGCGGGTGCCGACGACGCTCTTCGTCGTCGGCTCCTCGCAGATTCTGGCCCTCGCCATCGCCCTGCCGGTCGGCATCTACGCGGCGACCCGGCCCTATTCGATCTTCGACCAGATCGCCAACACGCTGGCCTTCATCGGCTTCTCGCTGCCGACCTTCTTCACCGGGCTCCTGCTGATCCTCCTGTTCTCGATCCACCTCGACTGGCTGCCCTTCGTCTACCGGGCCGACATCGACGCGACCGGCTGGCGCTGGTGGTGGGAGCACATCCGTCAGGCGATCATGCCGGTGCTGGTGCTGGGCCTTTTTCAGGCCGCCTCCTACACCCGCTACGTGCGCTCGGCGGTGCTCGACGTGGTCCGGCTCGACTACGTCACCACCGCGCGCGCGAAGGGACTGAGCGAGCGCGTCGTCACCATTCGCCACGTGGCCCGCAACGCGCTCATCCCCGTCGTCACCCTCGTCGCCCTGCAGATGCCGGCCGTGTTCGGCGGCGCCATCGTCACCGAGCAGATCTTCCGCGTGCCCGGCATCGGCTCGCTCCTGATCAGCGCCATGCTCGCCAACGACACCCCGGTGGTGATGGCGGTCACCTTCGTGTTCGCCTGCCTCGTCGTCCTGTTCAACCTGATCGCCGATATCCTCTATGGCTGGCTCGATCCTCGCATCTCCTTCCGCTGAGGCGCCGCCGCGGCCCGCCTCCCGCGGCAGCGAGACCTGGCGGCGCTTCCGGCGCCACCGGCTCGCCATCGCCGGCGCGGTGATCCTCGGCGCCATGTGCGCCCTCGTGATCTTCGGCCCGCTGGTGTGGCGCGTGCCGATCAACGAGATCGACTTCGCGGCGACCCTGCAGGGCCCGTCGTTCCGCCACCCGTTCGGAACCGACGACCTCGGCCAGGACATTTTGGCCCGCATGCTCTACGGCGGGCGCATCTCGCTCGCGGTCGGCTTCGCCGCCATGGTGGTCGCGACCCTCGTCGGCGTGCTGGTCGGCGCCATCGCGGGCATGTCGCGCGGCGCCGCCAACACCTTCCTGACCTGGCTCACCGACCTGTTTCTGTCGCTGCCGCAGCTGCCGCTCCTCCTCCTCATCATCTACCTGTTCCGCGACCGGCTGAAGGCGGTGTTCGGGCTCGAGGGGGGCGTCTTCGTCATCATCGTCCTGGTGATCGGCGGCCTGCGCTGGATGCCGGTCGCCCGGCTCGTGCGCGCCCAGTTCCTGTCCCTGCGCGAGAAGGAGTTCGTGGAGGCGGCGCGCTCGCAGGGGGCGAGCAAGTTCCGCCAGGTGCGCCGGCACATCCTGCCGAACGCGGTCGGCCCGGTGATCGTCGCGAGCACGATCGAGGTCTCGACCGCCATCATCGCGGAATCCACCCTCTCCTTCCTCGGGCTCGGCTTCCCGCCCGACATCCCGACCTGGGGCCGCCTCCTGTACGACGCCAAGGACCACCTCGAGATCGCGCCGCACTGGGCGCTCTTCCCGGGCGCGGCGATCTTCCTGACGGTCCTGTCGATCAACTTCGTCGGCGACGGGCTGCGGGACGCGCTCGATCCGCGCCGGGTCGTCTAGGGCGCCGCCGTGGCGAGACCCATCCTCGAGGTGCAGGACCTCACCACCGCCTTCCGGGTCGAGAACGGCTGGCGGGCGGTGGTGCGCGACCTGTCCTTCACGATCGGCGCCAAGGAGACGGTGGCGATCGTCGGCGAGTCCGGCTCCGGGAAGAGCGTCACCGCCCTGTCGATCATGCGGCTGACCCCGCGCGACACGAGCCGGGTGACCGGCCGCGTGCTCCTCAACGGGCAGGACCTCCTCGCCCTGCCCGAGCCGGAGATGCGCAAGGTCCGCGGCGACGACATCGCCATGATCTTCCAGGAACCGATGACGAGCCTGAACCCGGTGCTCACCATCGGCTTTCAGATCGCCGAGGCCCTGATCCTGCACCGGGGCATGGCCCGGTCGGCGGCGGAGGCCGAGACGGTGCGCCTCCTCGACAAGGTACGCATCCCGAACGCCGCCGCGCGCCTCAACGACTACCCGCACCGGTTCTCCGGCGGCATGCGCCAGCGGGTCATGATCGCCATGGCGCTGGCCTGCCGGCCCAAGCTCCTGATCGCCGACGAGCCGACCACCGCCCTCGACGTCACCATCCAGGCGCAGATCCTGGAACTCATCAAGAGCCTGCAGGACGAGGAGGGCATGTCGGTCCTGTTCATCACCCATGACATGGGGGTGGTGGCGGAGGTCGCCGACCGCACCGTCGTCATGTACGACGGGCTCGAGGTCGAGAGCGGGCCGACGACCGACGTCTTCGCGCGGCCGAAGCACGGCTACACCCGCGCGCTGCTGGCCTCCGTGCCGGTGCTCGGCTCCATGTCCGGGCGCGGCCGGCCGATGCGCTTCCCCGTCGTCGATCGGGAGACCGGAGCCGTCGCGCCGCCCGAGGAGACCCCCGACACGATCGTGCCGACCGCCCGGCCGGTGCTGGAGGTGAAGGACCTCACCACCCGCTTCAACATCCGCTCGGGCCTGTTCGGCCGGGTCACCGGCCGGGTCCACGCGGTCGAGAACGTCTCGTTCAGCGTCGCCGGCGGGGAGACCCTCGCGCTCGTCGGCGAATCCGGCTGCGGCAAGTCCACGACCGGCCGCTCGGTGATGCGCCTGATCGAACCGCTCGCGGGCTCGGTCCTTCTCGAGGGCGAGGACATCATGGCCCTCGGCCAACGCGACCTGCAGGAGCGGCGCCGGCTCATGCAGATGATCTTCCAGGATCCCTTCGCGAGCCTCGACCCGCGCATGACCATCGGCGCCGCCATCGCCGAGCCGCTGCTCATCAACAAGCTCGCCTCGCGGCGGGAGGCGCGCGACATCGCCGCCGACCTCCTGAAGCGCGTCGGGCTCTCGCCCGACATGACGAGCCGCTTCCCGCACGAGTTCTCCGGAGGGCAGCGCCAGCGCATCTGCATCGCCCGCACGCTTGCCGTGCGGCCGCGCCTGATCGTCGCCGACGAGGCGGTCTCGGCGCTCGACGTGTCGGTCAAGGCGCAGGTCATCAACCTGATGCTCGACCTGCAGGCGGAGTTGAAGCTCGCCTTCCTGTTCATCTCCCACGACATGGCGGTGGTCGAGCGCATCAGCCACCGGGTCGCGGTGATGTATCTCGGCGAGATCGTCGAGATCGGCCCCCGCGGCGCCGTGCTCGACAACCCGCAGCACCCCTATACCCGCCGCCTCCTCGCCGCGGTGCCGGTGCCGGACCCCGCCCGGCGCGGCACAAGGCGCCGGGTCGCCGAAGGCGACATCAAGAGCCCGATCCGCCCGGTCGACTTCGTGCCGCCCGAGCGGCTCTACCGGGAGGTCTCGCCGGGGCACATCGTCCAGGTCTGGGGTCCGGAATGGGACGACGCTGCGAGCCTTCCGCCGGACGACGCGGCACCGGTCCGGCCGGAAGACGCCGCCCTCGAACCGGCGGTGTCGGGGGTCGCGTGAGGCTCACGCCCTTCCGCGGGCGCTTTTCCTCGGCCCGACCAGGGTCTCGACGAAGTTGCGGATCTCGCGGGTCCGGCGCACCGGGTCGAGCACCTCCGCGTCGACGCCGTGGCGCCAGGCGAGGTCGGCGCGGCCGCCCTCGAGGGCGGCGACCTCGCCCGCATAGGCCTCCGCCTCCTCGCGGGTGCGGCAGAAGCCCTCGTCGACCATCAGCCCGGCGATCCGGCGCAGGATCACGGCGAGTTCGGGCAGGCTGAACTCGGGGTGGTACTGCACGCCCCACATCACCCCCTCGCCCGACCGGATCTCCGCCGCCTGGATATCGGAGACGGGGTTCGCGGCGAGCACCGTGCAGCCGGGCGGCGGGACCGCGACCGCGTCGAGATGCACGGCCGGCGCGGCGAAGGCCGCCGGGCGGCCTTCGAGGAGCGGATGCGCGCGCCCGGCCGTATTCGGGGCGATGTTGCGGGCGAAGCCCACCTCGCGCCCGCGCGGGTTCGGTCGCACCGCGCCGCCGGCGGCGACCGCCCCGACCTGCAGCCCCCAGCAGGAGCCGAAGGCCGGCACGCCGGCCGCGTAGACCGCCCGCATCAGCGCGACCTGGCGCTCCACCTCCGGCCCGCCGCGCCACAGGTGCAGGGCCGAGCCGGTGAGAAACACCGCGTCGTAATCGGAGAGGCCGCCGTTCGGCAGCCCCCCGCCTTCGTCCGCCGGGAAGACGATATCGCAGGTGCAGGGCGCGATGCCGCGCAGGACCTCCCCGTAGGAGGCCGAGGGGGTGAGCCCCCAGGCCGCCTCATGCCCCTCCCGCGCCTCGCGCGTGTTGCCCTCCACCACGAGAAACCGTAAGCCCATCGCATGCACCTCGGGCCGGCGGTTTAGCGCAATGGCGGGCGCCGGCAAGGAGCCCGGGTCGCAGGCCGGGGGCTTCCGCGGCTGGTTCTTCGGCCAGCCCTATCTGCTCCTCACCCTGACCACGCTGATGTGGAGCGGCAACGCGGTGGCGAGCCGCCTCGCCGTCGGCGAGGTCTCGCCGATGACGCTGACCTTCGTGCGCTGGGCCGCGGTCTGCGCCGCCCTCGCGATCCTCGTACGCGACCAGGTGATCGCGGCCTGGCCGGCCTTGAGGCCGCGCTGGCCCTCGATCCTGTGGATGGGGGCGCTCGGCTTCACCGCCTTCAACGCCATGTTCTACGTCGCCGGGCACCACACGACGGCGGTGAACATCGCCCTCATCCAGGGCTCGATCCCGGTCCTCGTGCTCGCCGGCGCGCTCGCCATCTTCGGAACGCCGGTCGGCGCCGTGCAGGCGATCGGGGTCGCCGTCACCCTCGCCGGGGTCGCCGTGGTCGCGAGCCAGGGCGACCTCGCCGCGCTCGCGGCGCTGGCGATCAATTTCGGCGACCTTTTGATGCTGATCGCCGCCGCCTTCTACGCCGCCTACACGCTCGGCCTGCGCAACCGGCCGGCCGTGCCGGGGCTCGCCTTCTTCACCGCGCTCGCCTTCGTGGCGCTCGTCACATCGGCGCCCCTGTTCCTGATCGAGTGGGCTCGCGGCGACACGGTCTGGCCGACCGCCAAAGGCCTCGCCATCCTCGCCTACGTGGCGATCGGGCCGTCGCTGCTGGCGCAGCTCTTCTTCATGCGCGGCGTCGAGCTGATCGGCCCCGGCCGCGCCGGCGTGTTCGTGAACCTCGTCCCGGTCTTCGGGCCGTTCATGGCCGTGGCGATCCTCGGCGAGCCCTTTCTCGCCTACCACGCCCTCGCTTTGGCGCTCGTCGTCGGCGGCATTTTTCTCGCGGAGCGGTTCAAGCC
>DATLFZ010000584.1:0-2228 GCA_035540795.1 Beijerinckiaceae bacterium
GACCCAGCCGCCCGCGACCTTGTAGTCGATCCAGCCGATGACGAGGCCGACGATGGCCCCGATCACGCCCGCCGGCGACAGGGCCTCCATCACACCCCGGGCGCGAGCCCGGTCACCTTGAGCACCAGCGCGACGACAACCACCGCCGCGAGGGAGATCGGCAGGAAGACCTTCCAGCCGAGCCGCATCAGCTGGTCGTAGCGATAGCGCGGCACCATGGCCTTCATCATGGCGACGAGGAAGAACAGGAAGCTGACCTTGAGCACGAACCAGACCACGCCCGGGATCCAGGTGAAGGGCGGGAAGGGGATCGGCGAGAGCCAGCCGCCGAGGAACATGATCGTGCCGAGCGCGCACATGGTCATGATGGCCACGTACTCGCCGAGCATGAAGAGCAGGTACGGGGTCGAGGAGTACTCGACCATGTAGCCGGCGACGAGCTCCGATTCCGCCTCGGGCAGGTCGAAGGGCGGCCGGTTGGTCTCGGCCAGAAGCGAGATGAAGAAGATCACGAACATCGGCAGCAGCCACAGCCAGTACCAGCCGAGGATGCCGAGCGCCGTGTCCTGCGCCCGCACGATGGCGCTGAGGTTGAGCGAGCCCGCCACCATCAGCACGGTGATGATGACGAAGCCGATCGAGACCTCGTAGGAGACCATCTGCGCCGCCGACCGCAGCGCGCCGAGGAACGGGTACTTCGAGTTCGAGGCCCAGCCGCCCATGATGACGCCGTACACGCCGAGCGACGAGATCGCGAAGATGTAGAGGATGCCGACGTTGATGTCGGCGATGACCCAGCCGGCGGAGACGGGGATCACCGCCCAGGCGGCGAGCGCCAGCGTGCACATGACGAGCGGCGCGAGCAGGAACATCACCTTGTTCGCGCTCGCCGGGATCACGGGCTCCTTCAGCACGAACTTCAGGAGGTCGGCGAAGGATTGCAGCAGCCCCCACGGGCCGACCACGTTCGGCCCCCGGCGCAGCTGCACCGCCGCCCAGATCTTGCGGTCGGCGTAGAGGGCGTAGGCGATGTAGACGAGCAGGGCGACGATGAGGACGAGGCTCTGCGCGACGATGAGGAGGACGGTGAGGAGGGCTTCGAGCATGGGCTACTCCGCCGCCTCGAGCGCCGCGCCGCGGGCGAGCGCCGAGCACTCGGCCATCACGCCGGAGGCACGGGCGATGGGGTTGGTCAGGTAGAAATCGGCGATCGGGCTGCGGAACGGCTCGCGGCCGGCCTCCCCGCCCGCGCCGGCGAGCGCGTCGAGCACCGCGAGGTCGCCCGTCGCGATCCGGTCCAGGGCCGCGAAATGCGGGTGATCGGCGTAGAGCTTCTGGCGCAGCTGGGTCAGGGAGTCGAAGGGCAGGCGCCGGCCGAGATGTTCGGAGAGCGCCCGCAGGATGGCCCAGTCCTCCCGTGCCTCGCCCGGCGGGAAGACGGAACGGTTGGCGAGCTGCACGCGGCCTTCCGTGTTGACGTAGGTGCCGGGCTTCTCCGTGTAGGCGGCCCCCGGCAGGATCACGTCGGCCCGGTGGGCGCCGCGGTCGCCGTGGGTGCCCTGGTAGACCACGAAGGGTCCGGGTGCGACGTCGATCTCGTCGGCGCCGAGGTTGAACAGGACGTCGACGCCGCCTTGCGCCATGCCGCGGGCGTCGCGGCCGCCCTCCCCCGGCACGAGGCCGAGGTCGAGGGCGCCGACGCGGGCGGCGGCCGTGTGCAGGACCGCAAACCCGTTCCAGCCGTCGGCGCCGGAGCCGTGCGCCTTCGCAAGGCGGGCCGCCAGCGCCAGGATCGCCGCGGCGTCGGGGCGGGCGAGCGCGCCCATGCCGACGATCACGAGGAGGCGCTTCGACTCCGTCAGCTTGTCGCCGAAGCCGTGCTTGCCGGCGGCGAGCTCGGCGAGGGTCTCCGGGCCGGCGCCGAGATGCTCGTGCGGATAGGTCAGGTCGACGCGCTCGCCGACGAGGCCGATCGGCAGCGGCGCCATGCGCCAGCGCTTGCGGATGCGGGTGTTGACGAGGGGCGCCTCGCGCCGCGGATTGGCGCCGACGATCAGCACCGCGTCGGCGCTCTCGATCCCGGCGATGGTCGCGTTGAACAGGTACCCGGCCCGGCCGTGCCGGGGATCGAGGGCCGCCCCGTCCTGCCGGCAATCGACGCTCGCGGCCCCGAGCCCCTGCATCAGGAGCTTCAGCGCGTACATCTCCTCGACGGCCGCGAGGTCGCC
>DATLFZ010000585.1:0-3354 GCA_035540795.1 Beijerinckiaceae bacterium
CGCTCGCCGTCCTGCGCCACCGCCTCGTGGCGCGACACCGACAGGCCGGTAGGGTCGAAGGCGGAGGGGGCCTCCTTGAGGATCTCGATCGGGCGGTCCGGGGCGACGAGCCCGAGCTTGGTCGGCTCGAGATAGCTCGACACGGAGACGAGGAACTCGTCGGTGCGGTCGAGCTGGCCGGAATCGAGGGGCCAGGCGCTCACGTCCGCCGCCTCGGGCAGCCCTTCCAGGGGCCGCGTCGTCCAGCCGCCCGCGCCGGGGGTGGCGAGCACGACGCGGCTCTCGAGGTTGTCGAGTTCGGTGAGCACGAGCCGCGTGCGGCTCCACCAGAAGCCGGACAGCACCCGGCGCGGTCCGGGCTCGAACAGGACCTCGAAATCGCGCCGCCCGGCCACGAAGCCGGAGAAGCTCGCCGCGAGAAGCGCGTCGGCCGGGTAGGTGCGGCCGCCGACGGTCCAGTCCGACTTCAGGCGGACGATCAGCCAGTCCCGCTCGACGTCGAAGCGGGCGTCGAGGGGCAGGTCGATCCGGCGGAGATCGCCGCCCGGCTCGCGCACGAAACTCTCGCCGTTCTCGAAGTCGATCTGCCGGCGATAGAAGGTGCGCGCGAAGCCGGGCTCCCGGTCGACCGAGCCCGAAATCCACACGTCGGAAGCCTCGCCCTCGAACTCGACGGTGGCTTCCGTGAAGGGCAGCCCGCGCCGCCAGCGCCGGGCGAGGCGAGGATAGCCGGAAACGGTGGCGGCGTTCTCGCCCAGCGTCGTCGAGACCATCAGCGTGTCGGCGTCGATCCAGCTCGCGCCGCCCTTGGCCTCCGGCAGGAAGAAGCCGTCCGGCACGAAGCTCTTCTCGACGAGGTCGAACTCGCGCAGCACCGTGGCGTCGGCGCCGCCGCGGGAGAGGCTCACGAGCCCGCGCCGGTGCTCGGGGTCGAAGGTGGTGCAGCCCTTCCAGACCCAGTCCTCGCCCTCCTCCCGGGCGAGGGCGTCGAGATCGATGACGGTCTCCCATGCGGGCTCCGCCCGGCGGTACTCCTCGAGGGTCGTGCGTCGCCACAGGCCGCGGACGTTCGCCTGGTCCTGCCAGAAATTGTAGAGGTGCCGCCCCCGCCGCGCGACGAACGGGATGTTGGTCGGGCGGGTGGAGATCTCGTAGAGCGCCGCCCGGTCGGCCTCGAACGCGCCGTCGCAGAGCGCTCGCCGCGTCACGGCGTTGTGCGCCCGCACCCAGGCGAGCGCGTCCGCCCCCTCGACCTCCTCGAGCCACAGATGCGGGTCGTCCATGTCCCCTCCTCGCTCCCGGTCGGGAATGGCCGGGCTTGCGCTTGGTTCCGCCCGCCTGCCGCGCTGCTATGATGTGCGCCACGGAGGAAGCCGATGATCCCCAACATGCGCCCGTTCGACTTCGACCTCGGCGAGACCGCCGACGCCATCCGCGAGAGCGTGCGCGACTTCGCCCAGAACGAGATCGCCCCCCGCGCCGACGAGATCGACCGCACCAACACCTTTCCCCGCGACCTCTGGCCCCGGATGGGCGCCCTCGGGCTGCACGGCATCACCGTCGAGGAGGAGTTCGGCGGGGCGGGGCTCGGCTATCTCGAACACGTGGTGGCGATGGAGGAGGTTTCGCGCGCCTCCGCCTCGGTCGGGCTCTCCTACGGCGCCCACTCGAACCTGTGCGTCAACCAGATCCGCAGGAACGGCACGGAGGCGCAGAAGCGGAAATACCTGCCGAAGCTGATCTCGGGGGAGCATGTGGGCGCGCTCGCCATGTCGGAGCCCGGCGCCGGCTCGGACGTCGTCTCGACGCGCACCCGGGCCGAGAAGCGGGGCGATGCTTACGTCCTCACCGGCAACAAGATGTGGATCACCAACGGGCCGGTCGCCGAGACGCTGGTCGTCTACGCCAAGACCGACCCGCAGGCGGGCGCCCGCGGCATCACCGCCTTCCTGATCGAGAAGGGCATGAAGGGCTTTTCGACCCACCAGAAGCTCGACAAGCTCGGCATGCGCGGCTCCGACACCTGCGAACTCGTGTTCGAAGACTGCGAGGTCCCGGCCGAGAACGTGCTCGGCGAGGTCGGCCGCGGGGTGAACGTGCTGATGTCGGGCCTCGACTACGAGCGGGCCGTGCTCGCCGCCGGCCCCCTCGGCATCATGCAGGCCTGCCTCGACGTGGTGATGCCCTACGTGCACGAGCGAAAACAGTTCGGGCAGCCGATCGGCACTTTTCAGCTCGTCCAGGGCAAGGTCGCCGACATGTACGTGACCATGAACGCGTGCAAGGCCTACGTCTACGCGGTGGCCAAGGCCTGCGACCGGGGCGAGACCACCCGGGAGGACGCCGCCGGCGCCATCCTCTACGCCGCGGAGAAGGCGACCCAATGCGCCCTCGACGCCATCCAGCTGCTCGGCGGCAACGGCTACATCAACGACTACCCGGCCGGGCGCCTCTTGCGCGACGCCAAGCTCTACGAGATCGGCGCCGGCACGAGCGAGATCCGGCGGATGCTGATCGGGCGGGAGCTGTTCGAGAAGACGGGGTGAAGTGTCTGTCAGATAGTCAGTTCTCGGATTGCTCACACGGGAGCCTCTCCGACGTTGCACAAGCCCGACCACCTGCGCCGCCTCGTTGACGCGGAGCCGACCGTCTCCGGAAAAATCCGTGCGCTCGATCGAGCGGGGCTGTCCCGCGCCGACATCGCCCGGTTCCTCGGCAAGCGCTACCAGCATGTCCGCAACGTGCTCGAAGCCGACAAGGGCAGAGAGCCGGGAGGGATGGCGGCAGTTAGTTCAGGTCCTTCCGACCAGGTTGGGGTTCCCCTGACGGGGGAGGAGGCTCCGCGTGTCGAGGCGCTCGACAAGTCCGGCATGGCCCGTCTGCAGACGAGTCCGGATGGGGGGCTGCATCTCGGACCCGACCTGCTCCGGCGGGCGGGCATCGCCGGCGACGAAAGGGTCGTCGCCCTCGTCGAGGACGGCCGGCTGAGCCTCCTGTCGGCCGCCGCCGCCATGCGCCGCGCCCAGGAGATGGTCCGGCAGCTGATCCCCGGCGACGACAGCCTGGCCGACTCCCTCATCGCCGACCGCCGCCGCGAGGCCAAGAACGAGTGATGCAAGCCGTCCTCGATTCCTCGGCCGTGCTCGCCTTCCTGCGCGCGGAGCCCGGGCACGAGACGGTTGCGGGCATCATGCCCGGCTCGCTTTTGTCGGCGGTCAACTTCGCCGAGGTCGTGACCAAGCTCGTGGAGCGCGGCGGCTCCGCGGCGCGCGCAGTCGAACTCGCCGCGACGCTCCCCTACCGGGTCGTCGATTTCGACGAGGATCTCGCCGCCCGCGCCGGGGTGCTGTGGAC
>DATLFZ010000586.1:0-4585 GCA_035540795.1 Beijerinckiaceae bacterium
CCCCGACGACGCCGCCGGCGCCCCGTCCGCAGGCCGCCGCTCCGGCTCCCGTCGCTCCGGCTCCCGCCGCGCCCGCTCCCGCCGCGGCTCCGCCGCCAGCCCAGCCGGCGCCCGTGCGGACCGCCGCCGCCCCCGAACCGACCGGCCCCTGGGCCGCCCAGCTCGGCATCGGCAGCAGCGAGGCGCAGGCGCAGTCCCTCGCCCGTTCGCTGGCGGAGAAGTACGGGCTCTCCGAGCAGCCCTTCGTGCGCTCGGCCGAGGTCAGCGGCCGCACCGTCTACCGCATCCGGGTGGGCGCGAGCTCCCAGAGCGAGGCGAGCGCGGTCTGCTCGAAGGTGAAGGCCGCCGGCGGCCAGTGCTTCGTCGCCCGCAACTGAGCGTCCTTGACCGGCGGCGGCCGGCTCCGTAAGCGCCGGGCATGACCCGCGCCTTCATCGCCGGCTGCGCCGGCCCGGTCCTCGGGGCCGACGAACAGGCCTTCTTTCGGGACGCGCAGCCCTGGGGCTTCATCCTGTTCAAGCGCAACATTGAGGCGCCGGACCAGGTCCGCCGCCTGACCGCGGCGCTTCGCGAGACCGTCGGGCGCGACGCTCCCGTCCTGATCGACCAGGAAGGCGGCCGGGTCCAGCGCATGGGCCCGCCGCATTGGCCGAAGTACCCGCCCGGGGCGGCCTATGCCCAGGCCGCTGGGGATCCGGGCGCGCAAGCGGCCCTCGCCCGGCTCGGCGCCCGCCTCATCGCGCAGGACCTGCACGACGTCGGCATCGACGTGGACTGCGTGCCCTGCCTCGACGTGCCGGTCGCGGGCGCCCACGACGTGATCGGCAACCGGGCCTACGGCAACGACCCCGAAACGGTGATCCGGCTCGGCCGGGCCGCGGCGGAGGGCCTCCTGGCGGGCGGCGTGCTGCCGATCGTCAAGCACATGCCCGGGCACGGCCGCGCCGGCGCCGACAGCCACCACGCGCTGCCCGTCGTGGACGCCTCCCGGGCCGAGCTCGAGACGACCGATTTCCGCCCCTTCCGGGCGCTCGCCGACATGCCCATGGCGATGACCGCCCACGTGGTCTACCGCGCCATCGATCCCGACCGGCCGGCCACCACCTCGGCCGTGGTCATGCGCGAGATCGTGCGCGGGCACCTCGCCTATGACGGCCTCGTCATGTCGGACGACCTCTCCATGAACGCGCTCGCCGGGTCTCTCGGCGAGCGGGCGCGGGCGGCCTTCGCCGCCGGGTGCGACATGGCCCTCCACTGCAACGGCGACCTCGCCGAGATGGGGGCGGTCGCCGCCGAGACGCCGGCGCTCGCCGGCGAGCCGGCCCGGCGCGCCGCCGTGGCCTTGGCGTTGCGCCGGCCGCCGGAGCCGCTTCCTGTGGACGCCCGGGCCCGCTTCGAGGCCGCCCTTGCCGCAGCGGCCTGAGGAGCCGAGATTCGTCCCGGCACGAATCGAGGCGCCATGGCCGGCCCGATCTTCGAAGAGGACGTCCCGCTCGCCGAGCGCGCCTCGGACGAGCCGACCCTGCACGTGGACGTGGACGGGTTCGAGGGCCCCCTCGACCTGCTTCTCGAACTCGCCCGCCGGCAGAAGGTCGACCTGCACCGCATCTCGATCCTCGCGCTCGCCGAGCAGTACCTCGCCTTCGTCGAGGAGGCGCGGCGCCTGCGCCTCGAACTCGCCGCCGACTACCTCGTCATGGCGGCCTGGCTCGCCTACCTGAAATCCCGCCTGCTCCTGCCCGAGCCGCCGAAGGGCGAGGAGCCGAGCGCCGCCGACCTCGCCACCGCGCTCGCCTTCCGCCTGCGCCGGCTCGAGGCCATCCGCGAGGCGGCCCGCCGCCTGTCCGAGCGCGACCGCCTCGGCCGCGACGTCTTCGCCCGCGGCGCGCCGGAGCCGATCGAGGTGCGCGCGACGCCCCGCTTTGAGGCGACCCTCTACGACCTCCTCGCCGCCTATGCGCGCCAGCGGCAGAAGCAGCTCGGTGCCCGGGTCACGGTCGAGCGGCGGCGGGCCTGGTCCCTCGTCGACGCCCGCGCCGCCCTCGAGCGCCTGCTCGGCGAGATCGACGACTGGACCGTGCTCGACGACTACCTCCTGCGCTACGTCACCACCCCGGACAGCCGGCCGACCGTGATCGCCTCGACCTTCTCGGCGGCGCTGGAGATGGTGCGGGAGGGGAAGCTCGCGCTTCGTCAGGACCGGCCCTTCGCGCCCCTGTGGGTGCGCGCCGAGGCGCGGGCGGAGGCCTGAATGGACACCCGCATCGCCGCCCTGCGCAAGATCGCCGCCGAGCTGACGCCCCGGCCCGACCACAACGAGGCTTTGCGCATCGCCGAGGCGCTGCTCTTCGCCGCCCGCGAGCCGCTCTCGGCGGAGGAGCTCGCCGGCCGGCTGCCGCAGGGCGCGGCCGTGGAGGCGGTGCTCGCCGACCTCGCCGCGCTCTACGCGGGCCGCGGGGTGAACCTCGTCCGCGTCGCCGGCAAGTGGGCCTTCCGCACCGCCCGCGACCTGTCCTGGGTCCTCGCCCGCGACGTGGTCGAGACCCGAAAGCTGTCGCGCGCGGCGATGGAGACGCTCGCCATCGTCGCCTACCACCAGCCGGTGACCCGGGCCGAGATCGAGGAGATCCGCGGCGTCGCCACCTCCAAGGGGACCCTCGACGCGCTCCTGGAGACCGGCTGGGTGCGGCTGCGCGGGCGGCGCAAGGCCCCGGGCCGCCCGGTCACCTACGGCACGACGGCGGCCTTCCTCGACCATTTCGGGCTCGACGCCATCGGCGACCTGCCCGGGCTCGAGGAGCTCAAGGGCGCGGGCTTCCTCGAGGGGCGCATTCCGCCGGGGCTTGCGGTTCCCGCGCCTTCGGACGACATCGCTCTTCGCGATGACGAGGATCCGCTCGACGACGACCTTTTCCTTCCCCTCGTTCCGGACGAGGACGACGGCTGACGCCGGCGAGCGGCCGCGCTTCCTCGGCTGGGGTCCGCGCGGCACGAGCGGCGCGTCGATTCCGGCGCAGCTCGCCTTCGAGGGGGTGACGCAGCGCTACGGCGACACCCGCGCCCTCGATTCCGTCACCCTGACCATCCGCCCGGGCGAGATCGTCTGCCTGCTCGGCCATTCCGGCTGCGGCAAGACGACGCTTCTGCGCGTCGCCGCCGGGGTCGAGTCGCCGGTCGAGGGCCGGGTCCTCCTCGACGGGCGGGAGGTCAGCGGCCCAAAACTGTTCCTGCCGCCGGAGCAGCGCGGCATCGGGCTGATGTTCCAGGACTACGCGTTGTTCCCGCACCTGACGATCCTCGACAACGTCCTGTTCGGCCTGAAGGCGCTCCCGGCGGCGGACGCGCAGGTCGCCGCCCGCCGGGCCCTGTCCCGGGTCGGCCTCGAAGGCTACGCCGCCGACTACCCGCACACCCTGTCGGGCGGCGAGCAGCAGCGGGTCGCCCTCGCCCGGTCGATCGCCCCGCGCCCGGGCGTCCTCCTCATGGACGAGCCGTTCTCGAACCTCGACCGGCGCATGCGCGACGCGATCCGCGACGAGACCATCGCCATCCTGCGCGAGACCGGGGCCACCACCATCGTGGTGACGCACGATCCCGAGGAGGCGATGCGCATCGCCGACCGGATCGTGCTGATGCGGTCGGGCGCCCTCGTCCAGCAGGGCACGGCGGAGGACGTCTATCGCCGCCCCGCCGACCTGTTCGCCGCCCGCTTCTTCTGCGACTTCAACGAGGTCGAGGGACGGGTGCGGGGCGGCCGGGTCGACACCCCGATCGGGGCCTTCCCGGCGCCGTCGATGGCGGAGGGGGAGGCGGCGATCGTCTGCCTGCGCCCGCAGGGGGTGCGGCTCAAGCCGCCCGGGTTCTGCCTGCCCGGCCGCGTGGTGTCCCGGCGCTTCCTCGGCGAGGTCGACCTCGTCCAGGTGGCGGTGCAGGGCCTCGACCGGCCGCTGCAGGCGCGGGTGCGCGCGCAGAAGCCGGTCAGGCCCGGGGAGGACGTGGGCGTCGACGTGGACCCGGACGAAATCCTTGTTTTCGCCGCAGGTCGTCCCTAGTTTGGCGGCGAGACAAAATCAGAAGCCGCGCCATTCCAAATGGCTGCAGGAGGAATCTCATGGGTGGGACCAGTATTTGGCATTGGCTCGTCGTCGGCGTGATCGTGATGCTGCTGTTCGGTCGCGGCAAGGTGTCGGAGTTGATGGGCGACGTGGCCAAGGGCATCAAGGCGTTCAAGAAGGGCATGTCCGAGGAGGAGACCGCGGCGGCGGCCGCGCCGCAGCCGGGCGCCTCCGAGCCGGTCCGCACGATCGAGCACCAGAGCGGCCAGACCGCCGCCCCCGCGACGCCGGTCACGAGCGAGCCGAAGGCCGGATGATCCTTCCGCCGCCCCGGCGCGGCGCGCGTTGCGGCGAGGAACGGTTCGGGGACGGACCATGTTGGACCTGAGCTGGGGCGAGGTGCTGATCATCGGCGCCGTCGCCCTCATCGTCATCGGGCCGAAGGATCTCCCGAAGGCGCTGCGCACCGTGGGCAACATGGCCTCGAAGGTGCGCCGCATGGCCTCCGAGTTCCAGGGCCAGTTCAACGA
>DATLFZ010000587.1:0-5571 GCA_035540795.1 Beijerinckiaceae bacterium
CGTTCGGGCGAACGCGCGGTGGGAACCTCGCCCGCTTTCGCTCGTGAACCCGAGCCATTGCGCGACCGGGCACGCGTCCTCGAACCGAACATCCTTCGGATTGTTCCGGATCGCGGCAATCAGCTTATCCCGCTGGCTCACGGGATGATACTATATGCGATAGCAGCAGGCGACAAATCCGAAGCGAGAGCGAGCCGGCTCGCCTCGCCGGTCACGGATCGAGGCCGATGCGGCCCCAGCCCGGGAGCTTGAGGGCCGGGCGGCGGACGTCGAGGCCGGCGACGAGGCCCATCAGGTTGATCTCGATCCCCTCGACCCAGCCGACGGCGAGCCCGGCCCAGCCGCCGAGGGACAGGTGGATGCCGGTGCGGCTCGGGGTCAGCCCGACGAAGTCGGACGCGGCGTGCCAGTCCTTGCCGAGCGCCGTCGGCGGCAACGCGGCGCGCAGTTCCGGCACCTCCCGGAGGACATGCGCCACGAAGGTGTTGGAGTTCGGCCCCGGCCAGGCGCGGTAGTCGCCGAAGGAGCGGTAGGGATAGCTCGCCACGGCTGCCCTGATTCTCGGGATCACCCGGGCCGCCGCCTCCCCGTCGAGGGCGAGGACGAGCTCGGGCGGATTCCCGAACCAGCGCCCGTCCGCCGGCCAGCCGTCGGTGCGCACGGGCGAGCCCCAGCCGACCTTGTCGAAGCGGGTGTAGCGGGCCGCGCCCGCGTCCTTCACCACGAGCCAGGAATGGTGGGCGAAGATGCCGCGCCAGCGGCCGACCCGGCCGGCGAAGACCCGCACCATCGCCTGCGGCGCGGCCTGCGGCGCCGGCAGGAGCTCGGCGCTCGACCAGTCGGCCCGGCGCCAGTCCGGCGCGAGGTCGACGCGCAGCGCCCACCACAGGGCGTGGGCGGCGAGCGGCAGGACGAACAGGACGAGGACGAACAGGAGGGCCCGGGCGAGGATCATCGCCTCAGAAGGTGAGCCCTCCCCACGCGCGGCGCAACCGGCCGCGGCGTCACGGCCTACGGCGTCGATTCCTGCGGACCGCGGCGCGCGCCGAGCATGGCGCGCAGGCCGCCGTAGAGCATGAAGCCCCAGACCAGGATGGTGAGCACGCCGAGCACCCCGGCGATCGGGCGCTCGAAGAAGGCGAGGAACGAGCCGTCGGCCTTGATCATCGAGGTCATGAAGTTCTGCTCGAACATCTCGCCGAGCACGAGCCCGAGGATGACGGGCGCGATCGGAAAGCCGTTCTCCTCCATGATCCAGCCGAGCACGCCCATCCCGAGCATGATCACGACCGCATAGAGCGAATTCGTCATGGCGTAGGAGCCGACGATGCAGAAGATCAGGATGATCGGCAGAAGGACGTTGCGCGGCATGCGCAGCGTCATCTTGGCCGACTTGATGGCGAGCCAGCCGAGCGGCAGCATGATCAGGTTGGCCAGCACGAAGATCATGAACACCGCGTAGATGAACTGCGGGTTCTGCAGAAAGACCGTCGGGCCCGGGTTCATGCCCTTCATGTAGAGCACGCCGATGACGATGGCGGTGATCGAGTCGCCCGGGATGCCGAAGACGAGCGCCGGGATCCAGGCCGAGGCGAGCGCCGAGTTGTTGGCCGCGGTCGCGTCGACGACGCCCTCCACGTGCCCGGTGCCGAACTTCTCCGGTTCCTTCGAGAAGCGCTTCGAAACCGCGTAGGAGATCCAGGCGGCGATGTCGGCGCCGGCGCCCGGCAGGGCTCCGATGAGCGTGCCGATGATCGAGCCGCGGAAGAAGTTGCGCCAGTAGCGCTTGAGCACCCCCCCGAGGCCCTTGAACACGTTGCCGACCCGCTGCTTCACGGTCTCGGCGGCGTCGTCCATGATGACGGAGTTGCGCAAGATCTCGGAGACGGCGAACAGGCCGATCATCGCCGGGATGAAGGCGATGCCGCCCATCAGCTCGACGTTGCCGAAGGTGAAGCGCGGGTAGCCCGCCGCCGGGTCGATGCCGATCTGGGCGAAGGCGAGGCCGAGGAGGAGCGAGACGAAACCCTTCAGGGGGTCGTTGGTCGCGATCAGGATGGCGCAGCTGAGGCCGAGGGCGGCGAGCCAAAAGTACTCGAACGAGGAGAAGTTCAGCGCAAGCTCGGCGAGCGCCGGCGAGGCGACCACGAGGACGGCGACGCCGAACAGGCCGCCCATCACCGAGACGACGAGGTTGGTGCCGAGGTTGAGGTCGAGGAGCCCGCGCTTCGACATCGCGTAGCTCTCGTCCGCATAGGCGGCCGAGGCCGGCGTGCCGGGCATGCGCAGCATCGCCGCCGGGATGTCGCCGGCGAAGATCGCCATCGCGGTCGCGGTGACGATGGCGCCGAGCGCCGGGACCGGGTCCATGAAGAACGTCACCGGCACGAGCAGCGCCGTCGCCATGGTCGCGGTGAGCCCCGGCACGGCGCCGACGAACATGCCGAACATCGCCGAGGCGGCGATCACCCACAGGACCGAGGGCTGGAAGACGAGGCTCAGCGCGAGGAGGATCGGATCCATGGCGGCCTAGAGGATCGGGTCGAGAAGGCCGCGCGGCAGCGGCACACGCATGGCGGAGGCGAAGAACCAGTGCACGATCAGGGTCGCGGCGAGCGCGACCGGCACCGCCACCAGCGGGCGCACCCGGAACCACAGGAACAGCACGATCAGCGTCCCGGCGACGAGGGGAATGAAGCCGACCGCGTCCGAGGCGAAGATGTAGAGGAGGATGCTGCCGAGGATCAGGCCGAACGAGACCGCCCGGCGCGGCTCCCGGGTCCAGGGGGCGAGCGCGCCCCAGGGCTCCCCGGCGGAGCGCATCTGCAGCCCGCGCCAGACGAGGATCAGGCCGCAGATGATGATGCCGGCCCCGACCACCCGCGGAAACAGGTTCGGTCCGTAGCGCTGGCCGGGGAAGGCCGGGAAGGTGAAGGTGATCGCGATCATCGCCCCGGCGAAGAGGATGAGAATCAGCCCGGCGATGGCGTCGTTGGCGCGCATGGATCGGCTTGTCTCGGGAGGGGGGCACCCGGGACGCGGACGATGCCGGACACGCCCCCCGGCGCAGGTCCGATTCCGCGTCGCGTCCCGGGTGCGCGGCCGCGCGAACGCGGCCGCAGGGGATCAGGACTTGGCGAGGCCGGCGGCCTTCATCGCCTTGCCCATGCTCTCGTTGCTCTCGTCCATGAACTTGGCGAACTCCTGCGGTCCGCCCCACTTCACGCCGAAGCCGCGGCTCGACATGAAGTCCTTGTACTCCTTGGACTGGTACGCCTTCTCGAGGGCGTCGACGAGGCGCTTCTGCACCGGCTCCGGCAGGCCCTTCGGGCCGGCGAAGCCGCGCCAGGCGCCGGTCGAGTACTTGATGCCGAGTTCCTCGTTGAGGGTCGGCACGTTCGGGAATTGCGGGTTGCGCTCCTCCGCCATGACGGCGAGGCTGCGGGCCCGCCCGGCGTCGAGCATCGCCCGGGCCTCGGGCACCGAGCAGGTGACGATGTCGATGCCGCCGGCGGCGAGGTCCTGCATCGCCGGCGCGGCGCCGTTCGAGGGCACCCAGGCGACGTGGTCGGGCTTCAGCCCCATCGCCTGGAGCCAGCCGATGAGGGCGAGGTGCCAGATGCCGCCCTGGCCGGTGCCGGAGGCCTTGAGCTGGCCGGGATTGCTCTTCTTGATCGCCTCGGCGAGCTCCTTCACGGTCTTGTGGGGGCTGTCGTGGCGGACCTGCACGCCCGGGGGATCCTCGTTCATGAGGGCGAGGGGCGTGTAGCTGCGCGGGGTGAGGTCGGTGAGCCCCTGCCAGTGCATCATCGCGATCTCGACCGTGATGATGCCGAGCGTGTAGCCGTCCGGCGCCCCGGTCGCGATGGCGGAATGGCCGACGACGCCCGAGCCGCCGGTGCGGTTGACCACGTTCACCGGCTGGCCGAGGTCCTTCTCGAGGATCGAGGCGACGATGCGCGCGGTCGCGTCGGTGCCGCCGCCGGCGCCCCAGGGGCAGATCATGGTGATCGGCCGGTTCGGATAGGCGGCCTGGGCCGAGGCCTCGCCGATCTTCAGTCCGCCGAGCGACGCCGCCGCGGCGGCCGACGCGAGCAGGCCGCGCCTCGTGAACGAGCTCATCCGTTTCCTCCTTGATACGCGCATCGTTTCGCCTGGGCTTTCCGCCCTGCGCGGGGGGAGGCTAGCACCGGGTTCCCGGTCCCACAATCGCCCGCGGCCGAAGCGCGGCCGCGGCGCTCACCAGATCGGGCTCGGCGGGACGCCCTGCGCGAGCTCGATCAGGCGCCGGCGCGTGCCCGCGGTGACGTCGGCGGGTAGCGCGTCGACCGGGAAGAAGCCCGCCTCGGCGATCTCGGAATCGGGCCGCTTCTCCTCGATGATCCGGAAATCGCGGACCTCGAAGACGAGGACGTGGTCGCGGGCGGAGACCGCGTCGTTGTAGAAGATCCCGTGCAGGCGCGGCTCGCCGGCGAGGGCGATCCGGGCCTCCTCTTCGAGCTCGCGCTCCATAGCCCGCAGGGCGGTCTCCCCCGGCTCGACCCCGCCCCCCGGGAGGTGCCAGCCGTGCGCGTAGGTGTGGCGGATGAGGAAGACCCGCTCGTCGGCGTCGAAGACGGCGGCGCGCACGCCGAGGGTCATCCCGCGGGAGAAGCGCCAATAGAGGTGCAGGAGCGGCCGCACGCCCGGCAGCTTGACCCCGTCCCGCTTGCGCCCGTCGCTCATGAGTCGCTCCGGACCCAACCTGCACCGGTTGACGAAGTCCTGACAACCGCATGCCTTGGCCGCATGCCTGACGCGAGGTCTTTGCGCGAGCTTTGCGTCGGAAGCGGAGCTATATGGGGCCGAGCAAAGGTGCCTCCCCCATGTTTCTCGCGTTCGTCCTCTCCCGCTTCAACCGCTCGCGCTTCGTGTGGTCGCCGGCGCTCGACCTGAGCGACCGCAGCGTCTTCGCGACGCTCCTGCCAGGCGCGCAGTACTGAGCCGCAGGCCCCGGGGGCCAGAACCCGCCGTGCGGGCGGGCGTTGCCCCCGCATGGTCCGCATCGCGCATCTGACCGACCCCCATGTGGGGCCGCTGCCGCGGGCGCGCCTGCGCGAGCTCCTCGGCAAGCGCATCACCGGCTGGTACAACTGGCACCGCGGCCGCGGCGCCGCCCACGACATGGAGCTGCTCGCCGGCCTCGTCGCGGACATCCGGGCGCAGGAGCCGGACCACGTCGTCTGCACCGGCGACATCTGCAACATCGGTCTGGCCAGCGAATGGCCGACCGCGCGGGTCTTCCTCGAGGGGCTCGGGGAGCCGGACCGGGTCAGCTTCGTCCCCGGCAACCACGACGCCTACATCCGGGGCTCCCTCGAGGGGCTTCTCTCCGAGATCGCGCCGTGGACCCGGGGCGACGGCGAGGCGGAGCCGCGCTTCCCCTATCTGCGAAGGCGGGGCGCCGTCGCCGTGGTCGGCCTGTCCTCGGCCGTCCCCACTCTCCCCTTCATGGCGACCGGCCGGGTCGGGCGGGCCCAGATCGAGGCGGCGGGCCGGCTCCTCGCGGCGCTCGCCGAAGACGACGTGTTC
>DATLFZ010000588.1:0-6982 GCA_035540795.1 Beijerinckiaceae bacterium
CCCCCCGCCCTTTCAGCCCCCGCTCGGGCGGTCTATGTAGCGGCGACGCGCCAACCCCGGAGGAGACCGCCATGACCGCTCACGCCAAAAACTTCATCGCCGGGGAATGGGTCGCCGCCTCCGAGGCCGCGCCGGACATCAACCCGTCCAACACCAAGGACGTCGTCGGCGAGTTCCCCCGTGCCGGAGCCAAGGATGTGGAGCGGGCGATCGCCGCGGCGCGGGACGCCTTCCCGGCCTGGTCGCGCTCGAACCCGCAGGAGCGCCACGACATCCTCAAGCGCGTCGGCGACGAGATCATGGCCCGCAAGGACGAGCTCGGCCGCATCCTCTCGCGCGAGGAGGGCAAGACGCTGGCCGAGGGCATCGGCGAGACCGTGCGGGCGGCGCAGATCTTCCTGTTCTTCTCCGGCGAGTGCCTGCGGCTCGCGGGCGAGAAGATCGGCTCGGTGCGCCCGGGCGTAGACGTGGAGATCACCCGCGAGCCGGTCGGCGTCGTCGGCCTGATCACGCCGTGGAATTTTCCGATCGCGATCCCGGCCTGGAAGATCGCGCCGGCGCTCGCCTACGGCAACTGCGTCGTGTTCAAGCCGGCCGACCTCGTTCCGGCGACCGCGCACGCGCTCTCCGAGATCATCGTCAAGGCGGGGGTGCCGGCAGGCGTGTTCAACCTCGTCATGGGCCGCGGCTCCGTCGTGGGCGAGGCGATCCTGAAGCACAAGGACATCGCCGCGATCTCCTTCACCGGCTCGACCCAGACAGGCCGGCGCGTCGCCGCGGCGGCGATCGAAGCCTCGCCGATGAAGAAGGTCCAGCTCGAGATGGGCGGCAAGAACCCCCTCGTCGTCCTCGACGACGCGGACCTGAAGACCGCGGTCGAATGCGCGGTCAACGGCGCCTTCTTCTCCACCGGACAGCGCTGCACCGCCTCCTCCCGCCTGATCGTGACCGACGGCATCCACGATCGCTTCGTCGCCGCGCTCACCGAGCGCATGAAGGGGCTGGTGGTCGACGACGCCCTCAAGCAGGGCACCCATATCGGCCCGGTCGTCGACAAGAGCCAGCTCGACCAGAACCTGTCCTACCTGAAGATCGGCAAGGACGAGGGGGCGACGCTGCACGGCGGCGACCTCCTCGAGCGCGGAGCGCCGGGCTTCTACATGGCCCCTGCCCTGTTCACCGAGGCCGACAACCGCATGCGCATCGCCCGCGAGGAGATCTTTGGGCCGGTCGCGGCGGTGATCCGCGCCCGCGACTACGACGAGGCGCTCGAGATCGCCAACGACACCGATTACGGGCTTTCGGCCGGCATCTGCACCACGAGCCTGAAACACGCCGGACACTTCAAGCGCAACAGCGAGGCCGGGATGGTGATGGTCAACCTGCCGACGGCGGGCGTCGACTACCACGTGCCGTTCGGAGGCCGGAAGGGCTCGTCCTATGGGCCCCGCGAGCAGGGCCGCTACGCGCAGGAATTCTACACCACGGTCAAGACGGCCTACACCTTCGACATGAACGGCCCCTACGTGCCGAAGACGAAATCCAGCGAGTGAGGGGCGGCCGGCGGGCCCCGCCCCGCTCAGTGGCTGCGGCGGATGCAGAAATCGACCACGTCCAAAAGGGCCTGCTTCATCGGGCCTTTCGGGAACAGGGCCAGCGCGTCGCGGGCCATGGCGCCGTAATGGCGGGCGCGGTCGACCGTGTCCTCGAGGGCGCGGTGGCGGCGCAGGATCGCGATCGCCTCGTCGAGGTCCCCATCCCGGTGCTCGCCCGCGACGAGGGTGCGCTTCCAGAAGGCGCGCTCCTCGGCGCTGCCGCGGCGGAAGGCGAGGACGATCGGCAGGGTGACCTTGCCCTCTCGAAAGTCGTCGCCAACGTTCTTGCCGAGCTTCTGGCTCGTGCCGCCGTAGTCGAGGGCGTCGTCGACGAGCTGGAAGGCGATGCCGAGATTCATGCCGTAGCTGCGGCAGGCGGCCTGCTCGGCCTTGGGCCGGCCGGCGATCACCGGCCCGACCTCGGAGGCGGCGGCGAAGAGCTCCGCCGTCTTGGCGCGGATCACCGCGAGGTACTCGTCCTCGTTGGTCTCGGTGTTCTTGGCGGCGGCGAGCTGCATCACCTCGCCTTCCGCGATCACCGCCGCGGCGGAGGAGAGGATCTCGAGGGCGCGCAGGGAGCCGACCTCGACCATCATCTTGAAGGCCTGGCCGAGGAGGAAGTCGCCGACGAGGACGCTCGCCTCGTTGCCCCACTTGATGCGGGCCGCCACCTTGCCCCGCCGCATGTCGCTCTCGTCGACGACGTCGTCGTGCAGGAGCGTCGCCGTGTGCATGAACTCGACGCTCGCGGCGAGGCGGATATGGCCGTCGCCGCCATAGCCGGTGAGGGCCGCGGTCGCGAGGGTCAGCATCGGCCGCAGCCGCTTGCCGCCGGACGAGATCAGGTGATTCGCGACCTCCGGGATCATGGTCACGTCCGATCCCGTGCGGGACAGGATCATGGCGTTGACCCGCTCCATGTCGGCGGCGACGAGGCCGACGAGCCCCGCGATCCCCTTCTCCTCACCCTTCTCCTCGAACGGAACGACGACGCCCACGCCTGCCTCCAGCGATGCGGGCGGACCGTGGCACGGCCGTTGCCCCGCCGCAACACCCGGGTTGACGCGGGCGGCTGCGTCCCGAAGCTGGGAGGGCCGCAGCCGGAGAACCCATGGTCGAGCTCATCCGCACCAACGACCTCGTCGTGATCGGCTTCGTCGAGTCGCTGCTCGCGCTCGCCGACATCCCGGTCCTGGTCGCCGACGGGCACATGAGCGCCGTCGAGGGCTCGATCGGCCTCTTTCCGCGGCGGCTCCTGGTCCCGCACGATCACGCCGCGCAGGCGCGCCGGCTCATCGTCGATGCCGGGCTCGCCGCCGAGCTGCGCCATCCCTGACCGGATGGACACCACCGAGGACACCCTGCTCGGCGGGCGCCTGCGGCTGCGCCAGCTCCGCCGCGGCCACCGGGCCGGAACCGACGCGGTCCTCCTCGCGGCCGCCGTGCCCCCGGGCGCCGGCGTTGCCTACGATCTCGGGGCGGGGACCGGGGCGGTCGGCCTCATGGTCGCCGCGCGCAGCGAGGCGCAGGTCGTGCTCGTCGAGCGGGATTCGGCGCTGGCGGCCCTGTGCCGGGCGAACGCCGCCGCCAACGCGCTCGATGACAGGGTTTCAGTGATCGAGGCCGACCTGCTCGCGCCCGCGGCCCGGCGGCCGGCGGGCCTCCTGTCCGAGACGGCCGACATCGTGGTGACGAACCCGCCCTTCCTCGACGAGGCCCGGGCGCGGACCTCGCCCGAGCCGCGCCGGGCGGCGGCGCACGGGCTGCCGCCGGAGGGCTTTTCACGCTGGGTCGCCGCCTGCGCCGACCTGGCGAAGCCGAAAGGACGCTTCGTCCTGATCCACCGGGCCGACCGGCTCGCAGCCTGCCTCCGCGAGGTCGGGCGGGCCTTCGGGTCGTTGCGCATCCGCCCGGTTCATCCGCACGCGGACGCCCCGGCGATCCGGATCCTCGTCGTCGCCACGAAGGGCAGCCGGGCCCCGCTCGCGATCCTGCCGCCGCTCGTCCTGCACGGGGAGGATGGCGGCTTCACCCCCCTCGCCGCCGCCCTGCACCGGGGCGAGGCGACGCTGCCGGAATGAAAAAGGGCGCCGGAGCGCCCTTTCCCTCAGCCGAGCCGATCCGATCAGCGCCGGAAGCAGACCTGGCGCGGACGGCGCTCCCACCCCCAGGGCGTGCGCACGCGCTCCCAGCGGGTCTCGCAGATGAGGCGCGGCTGGTACCGGCGCGGCCGCGGGTCGTAGCGGCGCGGCGGCGGACCGCGTCGACGATAGTAGCCGGGCGGGGGCCCGTACTGCGCCTGCTCCACGTGGTCCATGGCCGCGGCGAAGGGCGCCGCGCCGGCGCCGAACGGGGCGGCGGAAGCGGAGGCCGCCGACAATCCGAGAGCGCCGCCGACGGCGATGCCGACGATGGCGGCGAATCGTGCGATCTTCATTCCTGTCTCCTCAGACGTTCTTGCCCGGCACGCCTGCGCCCGTCCGGTCGCGGCGCGCCGCTCGATGCGAGCCCCTCCACCGGCCCGGCGCCAACGTAGGACAGCGAACCTGAATGCAGGATAACAGCCGCCGACCGCCCGGCCCCCGACGGCTTCTTGAGACGGTTGACCGGTAACCCTACCTTGGCGCGATGCCCTTCTGGTCCTCCCTCACCGAAAGCCTCCGCGCCCTCCTCCCCGCCCGCTTCCGAACCGAGCACCCGCTCGTCCCGGTGGTTCGCCTGTCGGGGGTGATCGGCGCCGCCCTGCCGTTCCGCCCGGCCGGCCTGTCCATCGCCGCCTGCGCCTCGGCGCTCGAGCGCGCCTTCGCCCTGCGCGGCGCGACGGCGGTGGCGGTCGTGGTCAACTCGCCCGGCGGATCGCCCGTCCAGTCGCACCTGATCTTCCGGCGCATACGCGAGCTTTCCGAGGAGAAGAAGGTGCCGGTCCTGGTGTTCGTCGAGGATGCGGCCGCCTCCGGGGGCTATATGCTCGCCTGCGCCGGCGACGAGATCTTCGCGGACCCGTCCTCGATCGTCGGCTCGATCGGCGTGGTCTCGGCGAGCTTCGGCTTCGACCGGCTGATCGAGCGCTTCGGCATCGAGCGCCGCGTCCACACCGCGGGGGAGCGCAAGGCGATGCTCGACCCGTTCCGCCCCGAGCGGCCCGAGGACGTGGAGCGGCTGAAGGCGATCCAGCGCGACGTCCACGAGACCTTCGTGGGGCTCGTCCGGAGCCGGCGCGGGGCGCGGCTGAAGGAGCGGGACGACCTCTATTCCGGCGCGATCTGGACCGGGCGCGAGGCGCTCGAGATCGGCCTCGTCGACGGGCTCGGGGACCTGCGCTCGGTGCTGCGGGCCCGCTTCGGCGAAAAGGTGCGGCTGCGCCTCGTGCCGACGGCGAAGCCGTCCCTGCTCGCGCGGCTGCTCGGGCGCAGCGACCCGTTCTCGACCGGGGCGGGGCTCGTCGACCCGGACGCGGCGATCGCCGCCGTCGAGCGCCGGGCCGCCTGGGCGCGCCTCGGACTGTGAGGCGCATGCGAACGGGGCCGGACCTCGCGGCCGGCCCCGTCCGGATCGGGCGGCATCAGCGGCCGCGGACGCACAGGTAGCGCATCGGGTCGCCGTTGACGTCGTAGACGATCCGGATCGACCCGCCGCCGCAATAGGTCGTCTCCGTGTACATGATCCGCTGGCGCGGCACGTTGACCGTCGGCGGCTGCCGCGGATTGCGGGGGCGGTGCGTGGTCGGCGGCACGTGGGTGAGGGCGTCGGCGCGCTCCCGGTCGGCGAGGAACACGGCGTAGATGCCGTCGCTGCCTTCGCCGCCGCCGCCGGCGCCGTTGTCGCCGCCGCCGCCACCACCGCCGCCATTGCCGCCGCCGCGGGCGAAGGCGGGGGTCTCGGCGACGAAGGCCGAGCCGGCGAGGCCGGCGGCGGCGAGGGCGGCCGCCATCAGGAAGGGTCGGGCGGTGCGGATCATGGTGCTCGTGAACATGGCTTCCTCCTCTGGATTGGGCCGGGCTCGCGCTCGACCATGAAGGGAGCATGCCCGCGAACGGCTCGGGTCGCTGTGCGCCCCGGCACGCGGCATTGACAGCGGGGGGCGCGCCCGTAGGGTGCGCCCTTCTTCCGAGGGAATGCGACGTGAACCTCGCCCCGAGCGACCTGCGCCCGCCGGCGCATCTGCGCCCCGAGCGCTCCTTCCAGGGCCTGATCCTGACCCTCCAGAACTTCTGGGCGGAGCAGGGCTGCGTGATCCTGCAGCCCTACGACATGGAGGTGGGCGCGGGGACCTTCCACCCGGCCACCACCCTGCGGGCGCTCGGCCCGAAACCCTGGCGCGCCGCCTACGTCCAGCCCTCCCGGCGGCCGAAGGACGGGCGGTACGGCGAGAACCCGAACCGCCTCCAGCACTATTACCAGTTCCAGGTGATCCTGAAGCCGAACCCGCCGAACCTGCAGGAGCTCTACCTCGCCTCCCTCGAGGCGATCGGCATCGACGCCCGGGTGCACGACATCCGCTTCGTGGAGGACGACTGGGAGAGCCCGACCCTCGGCGCCTGGGGGCTCGGCTGGGAATGCTGGTGCGACGGCATGGAGGTGAGCCAGTTCACCTATTTCCAGCAGGTCGCCGGCTTCGAGTGCCAGCCGGTCTCGGGCGAACTCACCTACGGGCTCGAGCGCCTCGCCATGTACGTGCAGGGGATCGAGAACGTCTACGACCTCAACTTCAACGGCCTCGACGGGCCGGACCGGGTCACCTACGGCGACGTCTTCCTCCAGGCCGAGCAGGAATACTCGCGCCACAATTTCGAGCACGCCGACACCGAGATGCTCTTTCGCCATTTCCGCGACGCGGAGGCGGCCTGCCGGTCCTATCTCGCGGCGGGCGACGCCGGCGAGCGCCACCGCATGGCGCTGCCGGCCTACGACCAGTGCATCAAGGCGAGCCACGTCTTCAACCTGCTCGACGCGCGCGGGGTCATCTCGGTCACCGAGCGGCAGAGCTACATCCTGCGGGTCCGCGAACTCGCCAAGGCCTGCGGCGAGGCGTGGCTGCGCACCGCCGGAGGAGGCCGGGAATGAGCCGCGCCGGGACGCCGGGGCCGGCGCGATGAGGATCGCACGCGAGCGCCACGTCCGCGTCGCCGTCCAGAAGGTGAGCTACGACATCGTGCTCACCGCGACCTCCGAGGTGGGCGTCGCGAAGCTCACCGGCCTCGGCCAGCTGATCGATCCTCCGACGCGGGCGCCGCTGAAGGACCTCGGTCCCGTCGATCTCACCGTCTGGGGCTCGACGACCGAGCCCCTGCGCATGTTCGCCAAGACCTGGCCGGCGCAGTTCGACTACGTCAGCGGCGACTATTTCGGGGTCGCCGCTGACGTAGTCGAACTGCGCCGGCCAGGTC
>DATLFZ010000589.1:0-15703 GCA_035540795.1 Beijerinckiaceae bacterium
CGCTCCCTCGAAGGTGACCGAGAAGGTCTGCAGTCCCGCCCCGACGATCCGCTGCGCCAGTGCCGTCACGGCGGAGGAATCGAGGCCGCCGCTCAGATAGGCCGCGATCCGGCGGCGGTCGCCGAGCATCTGCGCGCGCTCCTCGCCGACGCCACCCGCATCAGGCTGCGCGCCGACGTGCCGGTCGCGGCCTATCTGAGCGGCGGCCTCGATTCCTCCGCCGTGACGGCACTGGCGCAGCGGATCGTCGGGGCGGGACTGCAGACCTTCTCGGTCACCTTCGAGGGAGCGGAGTTCGACGAGAGCGCCCACCAGCAGGCGATGGTCGCCGCGCTCGGGACGCGGCACCGTTCGGTCCCGGTCACGGCCGCGACGATCGGGCGGCTGTTCCCGCATCTCGTCGCCCATGCGGAGCGCCCGGTCCTGCGCACCGCGCCGGCGCCGATGCTCGCCCTGTCGGGCCTCGTCCGGGACAGCGGCATCAAGGTGGTCCTGACCGGGGAAGGAGCGGACGAGGTCTTCGCCGGCTACGACCTCTTCCGGGAGGCGAAGCTGCGCCGGTTCTGCGGCCGGCAGCCGGGCTCGACGCGCCGCGCGCTCCTCCTGCGGCGCCTCTACCCGTATCTGCCCGGGCTGCAGGCCCAGCCCCAGGCCTATCTGCAGGCCTTCTTCGGCATCGGCGCGGACCCGCACGATCCCGTCTTCTCGCACCTGCCCCGGTTCCAGGCGACGGCCCGGGCGCGGACCTTCTTCTCGGAGGAGCTGCGGGAGGCGGTGGCCGGCTACGACCCGGTCGACGAGCTGCGCGGCAGCCTGCCGGAGCGTTTCGCCCGCTGGCACCCCCTCGCCCAGGCGCAGTACGTCGAAACGGTCCACCTGATGCCCGGCTACATCCTGTCCTCGCAGGGCGACCGGGCCGCGATGGCGAACGCCGTCGAGGGCCGCTTCCCGTTCCTCGACCATCGGGTCGTGGAATTCGCGACGCGCCTGCCCCCGGAGCTGAAGCTGCGCGGCCTGCGCGAGAAGCACATCCTGCGCGAGGCGGTGCGGGATCTCGTGCCGGCAACGATCAACGACCGTCCGAAGCAGCCCTACCGGGCCCCCGACAGCGAGCCGTTCCTCGGACCCGGCGCCCCCGCCTGGGTCGACGAGATCCTCTCCGGCGCGCCGGCCCGCGCCTGCCGTCTCTTCGACGCCGACGCCGTCGCCCGCCTCGCCGCCAAGGGCCGCCGCCGCGGCGGCCTCGGCACCGGCGAGGGCATGGCGCTCGTCGGCATCGTCTCCGCCCGCCTGTGGGCCAACCGCTTCATCGAAACCCGCGACCGACCGCGCCGCGAGGCCCGTCCGACTCCCATCCTTGCCGAAGAGGTGATCGCATGACCATGACCATCGAGCGCGCGGTGCGCGGCTTCATCGCCGAGAACTTCCTGTTCCGGAAGGAGACCGACCTGCCCGGGGCCGAATCGCTGATCGAAAGGGGCATCGTCGATTCGACGGGCGTCCTCGAACTCGTGGCCTTCCTCGAGAGCCGCTTCGGCATCGAGGTCGCCGACGGCGACATCGTGCCGGCCCATCTCGATTCGATCGACGCGATCGTGCGCTACGTCGCGGGCAAGACCGCGGTTCCGGCCGCCTGAGACGCCCCGTGAACGCGATCGCCCCCCCGGCCGGCCCGCCCGTCCCGATCGACCAAGAGGTGCTCCGGATCGACCCGGAGACCGTCGCCGACGCCCTCGCCGGCACGATCCGCGACCAGGTGCTCGGCCGCCTGCGCCGGCGCGGGGCGGTCCTCGGCCTCTCCGGCGGCATCGACAGCAGCGTCACCGCGGCCCTCTGCGCCCGGGCGCTCGGCCCCGAGCGCGTGCTGGCCGTGCTCATGCCCGAGGCGGATTCCGATCCCGACAGCCTGGAGCTCGGGCGGATCGTGGCGGAGCGCTACGGCATCCCGGCGGTCGTGGAGGACATCGCGCCGATCCTCGAGGCGGCGGGCTGCTACGCCCGCCGGGACGCCTTCATCCGCGCGGTCGTGCCCGAATACGGTCCGGGCTGGCGCTGCAAGGTGGCGATCCGCAACGCCCTCGAAGGCGGCTACGGCCTGACCTTCCTCGTGGTCGAGTCGCCGGAAGGGGAGCGCCGGACCCTGCGGCTGCCGCCCGAGGTCTATCGCGGGCTGATCGCCGCCACCAACATGAAGCAGCGCACCCGCAAGCAGCTCGAATACTACCACGCCGACCGGCTCGGCTACGCCGTCGCCGGCACGCCGAACCGGCTCGAATGGGACCAGGGCTTCTTCGTCAAGAACGGCGACGGGGCGGCGGACTTCAAGCCGATCGCCCACCTCTACAAGACGCAGGTGTACCAGCTCGCCGAGCACCTCGACGTGCCCGAGCCGGTGCGGCGGCGCCCGCCGACGACGGACACCTGGTCCCTGCCGCAGACGCAGGAGGAGTTCTACTTCTCGGTCTCCTGGGACCGCATGGACCTGTGCCTCTACGGCCTCGAGGCCGGGCTGCCGCCGGAGGCGGTGGCCCCGGCCGCCGGGCTCGCCCCCGAGCAGGTCGCCCGGGTCTACGCCGACATCCGGGCCAAGCGGCGCGCCACCCGCTACCTCCATGCGCCGCCGCTCCTCGCGACCGATCCCGCGGTCGAACCCGCACAGGCCTGAGGCGGCGCGCGGCTAGTCTGCGGCCGCCCGCGCGGGCTAATCTCGGCTTCGAAGGAAGAAGCCGGAGACGCCCATGCACGGCCTGATGCAGGACTGGCCCCTGCTCATCCACCGCGTCATCGACCACGCCGCCGCCCAGCACGCCGCCCGCCCGGTGGTGTCGCGCTCCGTCGAGGGCCCGATCCACCGCACCAACTATGCCGACCTGCGCCGGCGGGCGCTGCGGGTCGCGAAGCGCCTCGAACGGGACGGCATCCGCCTCGGCGACCGGGTCGCCACGCTGGCCTGGAACACCTGGCGCCACCTCGAAACCTGGTACGGCATCACCGGCATCGGCGCGGTCTACCACACCGTCAACCCGCGCCTGTTCGAGGACCAGATCGCCTACATCCTCAACCACGCCGAGAGCCGGCTCCTGCTTCTCGACCTCACCTTCGTGCCGCTCGTCGAGCGCCTGCAGGAGCGCCTGCCCCGGATCGAGCGCTACGTCGTCCTCACCGATGCCGCCCACATGCCGCAGACGGGGCTGCGCGGGGCCGTGCCCTACGAGGAGTGGCTGCAGGAGGTCGACGACGACTTCGCCTGGCGGAGCTTCGACGAGAACACCGCCGCCGGCATGTGCTACACCTCCGGGACCACGGGCGAGCCGAAGGGGGTGGTCTATTCGCACCGCTCCAACGTGCTGCACTCGATGGCGTCGAACCACGCCGACTTCCTCGGCCTGTCCTCTCGGGACGTGGCGATGCCGGTGGTGCCCCTGTTCCACGCCAACGGCTGGTCCTTCGCCTTCTCCGCGCCCATGACCGGGGCGGCTTTGGTCTTTCCCGGCGCGAAGCTCGACGGCCCCTCGATCCACGAGCTCCTCGAGACCGAGCGCGTCACCATCACGGCCGCGGTGCCGACCGTCTGGCTCGCCCTGCTCCAGCACCTCGAGGCGACGGGGGCGCGGCTCTCGAGCCTGAAGCGCGTGGTCATCGGCGGCTCGGCCTCGCCGCGGGCGATGACCGAGACCTTCGAGAGGAAGTACGGCGTCACCGTCGCGCATGCCTGGGGCATGACCGAGATGAGCCCGCTCGGCTCGTTCTGCTCGATCAAGCCGGACTACGCCCACCTCGAAGGGGACGCCCTCTACGACCTCAAGGTCAAGCAGGGCTTTCCGCCGTTCACGGTGGAGTTCCGCATCACCGACGACGAAGGCCGCGCGGTGCCGTGGGACGGCAGGAGCTTCGGGCGCCTGAAGGTGCGCGGCGCCTCGGTCGCCCGCGCCTATTTCCGCCGGGACGAGGCCATCCTCGACGCCGACGGCTTCTTCGACACCGGCGACGTGGTGACCATCGACCCGCACGGCTACATGCACATCACCGACCGCTCGAAGGACGTGATCAAGTCCGGCGGCGAGTGGATCTCGTCGATCGAGCTCGAGAACCTCGCCATGGGCCACCCGGACGTGGCCGAGGCGGCGGTGATCGGCGTGCAGCACCCGAAATGGGACGAGCGTCCGCTCCTCGTGGTGGTGCCGAAGAAGGACCGCACGCCGACGAAGGACGACCTCCTCGCCTTCCTGCAGCCGAAGATCGCCAAATGGTGGCTCCCCGACGACGTGGTCCTCGTCGAGGAGATCCCGCACACCGCGACGGGCAAGATCCAGAAGACGGCCCTGCGCGAGCGCTTCCGCGACTACCGCCTGCCCGGGACGTGAGGCGCCGCGGGGCGCCTCCCGCGTGGCCGGTCAGTAGCGGTAGAAGTGGCCGTGGCGGTGCCAGCCGACCCGGCGGCCCGGATAGGCGCGGCCATAATGGACCCGCGCCGGGCGGTAGGCCCGGTAGGGCGCGGCGTAGACCGGCCGGTAGCGCGGGGCGACGCGCACGACGCGGCGATAGCGGTACGGCGCGGCGTAGACCGGGCGCACGACCCGGTAGCGCGGGGCGTAGTACACGACGGGCCGGCGGACGCGGTAGCGGTAGGGCGCCACGTGCACCACCCGGCGATAGACCGGGGCGGCGTAGACCGGACGGCGCACGCGCACCACGCGGCGGTGGTAGTAGGGCGCCGCGTAGACCGGCCGCCGTACCCGGTACGAATAGGCCCGCACCGGCCGGTGGCGGTAGACGTGGGTCCGGGCGGGGCGATAGGCGTGGACCCGTCCGTGCCGGTGCCAGCCGACCCGGCGGCCGTGGCCGCGCCGCCAATGGTGCGTGCCCGCCTTCTCCACCAGGTTTTCGGACGAGACCGCCGTGGCGGCCGGGGCGAGGGGCGTCGCGGCGGCGAGGCCGGTGAGGCCGACCGCCACGGCCGCGGCGAGCGCGAGGCGCAGGATCATGGGCGTTCTCCCCTGTGGGGTGGGTCGGGCGCGCGCCCGACCTGCTGCGGCCGTTCAACGACGAAAAGCGGGACCCGTTCCCCTGGCCTCGCGGCCGCGCCGCGGGTTAGGGTCCGCGGAAACGGAGCCGACCGATGACGGACGAGGAGCGCCGCAAGGAGGCGGAGGCCGCGCTCGAGCGGGTGCGGCGGGATTCGGAGACGATCGGCACGTCCTCGGCCGCGCGGGCGACGCGGCGCGTCGCCGACCACTTCGCCGGCCGCGACGCCGTCGGCCAGGGGGAGGGCGGCGCCACAGACCCGATCGAGTTGTGGGGCCGGCGCATCGGCCGGGCGCTGTCGGCGGTGCTCCTCGTCGTCCTCGTCTGGTGGCTCGGCCTCCAGCTGCGCTGGTGGTGAGATGACCGATTGGGCGTCCCTGCAGGCCCCCTCCCTCGCCGAGTTCGAACGCCTCGCCGAGGAGGCCTTCGCCCGGCTGCCGGAGGATTTCCGGCGCATGTGCGAGGGGGTCGTCGTCAGGGTCGACGATTTCCCGGACGACGAGACCCTCGACCAGATGGGCTTCGACAGCCCCTTCGACCTCCTCGGCCTGTTTCGCGGGGTCGGCCTGGCCCAGGCCGGGGCGGGGCTCCAGACCGGCCAGTTCCCGAATATGATCTGGCTCTACCGCCGGCCTCTCCTCGACTACTGGGCCGAGCACGAGGAGACGCTCGGCACCCTCGTCACGCACGTCCTCGTCCACGAGATCGGCCACCATTTCGGCCTCTCCGACGCGGACATGGAGGCGATCGAGGCCGCCGCCGAAAAGGCTTGACCGCGGCACCTTCCGCAGCGCTACTCGGTCCGGTGGAGGGCGAATCAATGATCGCGCGAGCGGGCCGCGTCGCGGCCTTTCTGGTGCTGGCGTCCCTTCTGTCCGGCTGCATGCAGGTGGTGCCCGGCTCCCCGGCCTTCATGGCGATCCACGCGCCGCCGCCGGTGCTCGAGGGCCATCCCGAAGGGCCGACCGGGGAGGCGACGCAGCGCCGGGTCGTGCGCACGAAGGGCTGAGCCGCGTTTGACCGGCGGGCCGGCTCTGCTAAGAGCCGGGCGAGCCTCGTTCGGAACCGCCCATGCAGCCCTTCACCGTCCTCACCGGCGTCGCCGCGCCGCTCAAGATGGTCAATGTCGACACCGACATGATCATCCCCAAGCAGTATCTGAAGACGATCCAGCGCACCGGGCTCGGCAAGGGCCTGTTCTCGGAGATGCGCTACAACGAAGACGGGAGCGAGAACCCGGATTTCGTCCTCAACAAGCCGGCCTACCGCAAGGCGCAGATCCTCGTCGCCGGCGACAATTTCGGTTGCGGCTCGTCGCGGGAGCACGCCCCCTGGGCGCTGCTCGACTTCGGCATCCGCTGCGTGATCTCGACGAGCTTCGCCGACATCTTCTACAACAACTGCTTCAAGAACGGCATCCTGCCGATCAAGGTCAGCCCCGAGGACCTGGAGAAGCTGTTCGACGACGCCGAGCGCGGCGCGAACGCCACCCTGACCGTCGACCTCGAGAACCAGACCATCCAGGGCCCGGACGGCGGCACCCTGCATTTCGACATCGAGCCGTTCCGCAAGCACTGCCTCCTCCACGGCCTCGACGACATCGGCCTGACCATGGAGAAGGCGCCCGCCATCGACGCCTACGAGAAGAAGCTCGCCGAACGCCCCTGGGCGTGAGCCGCGCCTAGAACGACCCGGAGCCGCGCGAAAGGAACGGCCGCGCGGCCTCCAGCGCCGGCCGGCAGCCCGGGGCGGTCTCCTGCAGGACCGCGTCGAGCGGCGCGAGGCCGGCCCACACCCGCACAACGGTGGTGACGCCCCACCAGGGGTCCTGCGCGAGCCGCGCGACCACGGTCGGGGTCTCGCGCTGCGCACACGCGGCGAACTCGCGCACGAGCGCCTGCGGCGCGCGGGTGGCGGCGAGCCGCTCGGAGATGTCGGCCTTCAGCGGATCGAGGATGAAGAAGGCGACGAGGGCGGCGATGATTTCTTGCATGGCGGGGCCGTTCGCACCGGCAGGGATGTCGGATCGGTCCGACATCGCGAGGGCGCCGGCTGCGCTCGCCAGAGGGGCCCGGACCACGGGTCGCAGGAGAGTTGGTGAAGATGCCCCGCCGCCGCAAGGGGGCGGTTGCGACGATCCGCGCGGGGTGAGCGTACTCCCCGCGACGTCATCCTCGGGCGCACCGCGGGCGCGACCCGAGGATCGCCCGCCGGAGGGGCGGCTTCTCGTGCTGCGATCCTCGGCTCGGCGCCGGCGCGCCGGCCGAGGATGACGGGCCCGGGGGCGCGCCGCCCGCCGCGTTTCGCCGCAGCCGTTGTCCATTGGTTTACCACGATCGCGGACGATGCCGGGCCATGACCCGCTTTTCGCTCGTTCTGCCGGCGCTCCTCGCGCTCGGCCTTCCCGCCGCGGCCCAGTCCGAATTCGCCTCCTGCGTCCAGGGCTTGCGCGCCCAGGCGCCCAAGCAGGGCGTCTCGACCGCCACCTTCGACCGCGCCTTCCAGGGGCTGCAGCCGGACCTCACGGTGATCGAGCTCATGGGCCGCCAGCCCGAGTTCAAGACGCCGATCTGGGACTACGTCGCCGCCCTCGTCGACGAGGAGCGGGTCGCCGACGGCCAGGCGGCCATGCGCCAGTGGAGCGGGGCGCTCGCCACCGCCGAATCGCGCTTTTCGGTCAACCGTCACGTGATCACCGCCGTGTGGGGGGTCGAGTCGAACTTCGGCAAGGACATGGGCCAGCGCCCGCTCGTCCAGTCGCTGGCCACCATCACCTGCCTCGGGCCGCGCCGGCGCGACTTCTTCCGCGGCGAGCTGTGGGCGACGCTCAAGATCATCGAGCGCGGCGACATCGCCCCCGAGCACCTGCGCGGCTCCTGGGCCGGCGCCTTCGGGCACACGCAATTCATGCCGACCACCTTCCAGCGCCTCGCCGTCGACCTCGACGGGGACGGGCGGCGCGACATCGTCGCCTCGGTGCCGGACGCGCTCGGCTCCACGGCGAACTTCCTGAAGCGGGCCGGCTGGAACGACGCGCTCCCCTGGGGCTTCGAGGTACGCCTGCCGGCGGGCTATCGCGGCCCGAGCGGGCGCAAGGACAAGCGGCCGCTCTCGGCCTGGGCCGGCCTCGGCATCCGCCACATCGACGGGCGCCCCCTCTCCGGCGACTACCAGGCGGGCCTGCTGCTGCCGGCGGGTCCGGCGGGTCCCGCCTTCCTGGTGACGCGCAACTTCGACGCCCTCTACTCCTACAACGCGGCCGAATCCTACGGCCTCGCCATCGCGGTCCTGTCGGACCGGCTGCGCGGGCGGCCCGGCATCCAGACGCCCTGGCCGACGGACGATCCGCCGCTCTCCCGGGCCGAGCGGCGCGAGTTGCAGCGGCTGCTCGCCGCCCGCGGTCACGACGTGGGCGAGCCCGACGGCCGCATCGGCCCCAAGACCCGCGCCGCCATTCAGGAGATCGAGAAGCAGATCGGCATGGCCCCGACCGGCCGCCCGGGCGGCAAGGTCCTGCAGGCCCTGCGCGGGCGCTGAAGGTCCGGCTTTCCGCCGCGCCGGGAAATCGTCTATGCCAGGGGCGTCCTGCCGGAGTGACGCCCCATGGAAATGCTCGACGCGCGGGCGATCGCCGCGCCGCCCGCCGCGGTGTGGGCCGCCCTCAACGATCCCGAGGTGCTGCGCCGGTGCATTCCGGGCTGCGAGAGCCTCGAAAAGGACTCCGACACCCAGATGCGGGCGACGGTGAAGCTCAAGATCGGCCCGATGACCGCCTCGTTCAAAGGCACCGTCACGCTGACCGACATCGACGCGCCGCACGGCTACACCATCACCGGAGAGGGGGCGGGGGGCGCGGCCGGCCACGCCAAGGGCTCGGCGGTGGTGCGCCTCGAGGAGCAGGAGGGCGGCACGCTGTTGCGCTACACGGCCACGGCCCAGGTCGGCGGCAAGCTCGCCCAGCTCGGCGGTCGGCTCATCGACGCGACCGCGCGCAAGCTCGCGGGGGAGTTCTTCGACCGGTTCGGACAGGTGGTCGCCCCGCAGGCCCCCGTCCCGCCGGACGAGGCCGCGCAGCCGAAGAAGGGGTGGGCCGGCCTCTTCGGCAAGAAGGGCTGAGGGCGCCGGCTCAGGCCCGCAGGAAGTCCAGCACGGCCTCGGTGAAGGCCTGGGGCTGTTCCACGTTGCCGATATGGGCCGCGTCGAGGGTGACGAGCTTCGACCCGCGGATCGCCTCGTGGATCAGGCGGCCGGCCTCGGGGGTGGTGGCGGGGTCGTGCTCGCCGACGATCACCAGCGTCGGGTTCGTCACCGAGCGGATCGCCTCGCGCTGGTCCATGTCGCGGATCGCGCTGCAGCACGCCTTGTAGCCCGCGACGGGGGTGGCGAGGATCATCGCCCGCATGCGCACGATCTCGTCGTGCGCGGTGTCGATGAAGCGCCTGGTGAACCAGCGCTGGATGGTGGCGTCGACGAGGGCCTCCATGCCGCCCTTGCTCGCGGTGCGGATGCGCCCGTTCCAGAGCTCCGGCGGGCCCATATGCGCCGCCGTGTTGGCGAGCACCGCCCGGTCGATGCGCTGGCGGGCGTGGGTGAGGATCCACATGCCGACCATGCCGCCCATCGACAGCCCGCACCAATGCGCCTTGGCGATGCCGACGTGGTTCATGATGGCGAGGGCGTCCTGCGCGAGGCGCTCGATCGAATAGGGGCCCTCGCTCACGACGCTGCGGCCGTGCCCGCGCTGGTCGTAGCGCAGCACGCGGAAGTGCTTGCACCATTCCGCGACCTGCGCCTCCCACATGGTGAGGTCGGAGCTGAGCGAGTTCGAGAGGACGAGCGCGGGCGCGTCCTCCGGCCCGTCGAGGCGGACGTTGAAGGGCTCGCCGAAAATCTCGAGAATGGGCATGCGGCGCTCCGGGTGCGGTCGAGGCGAACCCGGGCCCGTCCGGCCGGTTCCGCGCGCGGGTTCTCTAGCCCGGCCAAGCTCGCCCGGCCAGAGGCGAAAATCGCCTCCCCCGGGGGCCGGGCGTTCGGCCAGCAAGTTCAAGGGCTTGCCGCGAACCGCGCGATTTCGCGGCCTTTCCTCCGTCCTTTCGCGCCTTGACCGCGGATTCGGGCGGGTTCACACTCGTTTTCGTCGGTTTTCGCGTATCGGGGGCGGGCCGGAGAAGCGGTCCGCGGGCGGCACCAGCGCCGCGAGGGAGGACGCTTCATGGCCACCGTCTCCATGACGGTGAACGGGAAATCCGTCACCGGTACCATCGAGCCGCGCACCCTCCTGGTGCAGTACCTGCGCGAGAACCTGCGCCTCACCGGCACGCATGTCGGCTGCGACACGAGCCAGTGCGGCGCCTGCGTGGTCCACGTGGACGGCAAGGCGGTGAAGGCCTGCACCATCCTGGCCGTCCAGTGCGAGGGCGCGCAGGTGTCGACCATCGAGGGCCTCGCCAACGGCGCCGAGCTCCACCCGATGCAGGCGGCGTTTCGCGAGCATCACGGGCTCCAATGCGGCTTCTGCACGCCCGGCATGATCATGACCGCGGTCGACCTCGTGCGGCGCAAGGGCCACGACCTCGACGAGCAGACCATCCGGCACGAGCTCGAGGGAAACCTGTGCCGCTGCACGGGCTACCACAACATCGTCAAGGCGATCGCCGCCGGCGCCCGCGCCATGGGCGGGGAGCGGATGCCCGCGGCGGCGGAATAGGGAGGCGTCATCCCCGGGCGGCGCGCAGCGGCGACCCGGGGATCCCGTGCAGTCGGCAAGGCCCGTGGCGATCCTCGGCTCTGCGCCCTTCGCGCTCCGGCCGAGGATGACGAAGCGAGCGTGACGAAGAGGGGAGGGAGACATGACCACCGGCATCGGCGCCCCCGTGCGCCGGAAGGAGGACCACCGCTTCGTCACCGGCAAGGGCCGCTACGTCGACGACCTCGACCGGCCCGGCCAGGCCTACGCCTATTTCCTGCGCTCGCCCCACGCGCACGCGGCCATCCGCGGCATCGACGCCGCCGCGGCCAAGGCGATGCCCGGCGTGCTCGCCGTGCTCACCGGCGACGACCTCGCCGCCGACAAGATCGGCGGGCTCATCTGCGGCTGGATGATCCATTCCAAGGACGGCACGCCCATGAAGGCCGGGCCGCATCCGGCGCTGGCGCAGGGCAAGGTGCGCTACGTCGGCGACCACGTGGCCGTGATCGTCGCCGAGAGCCTGGCCCAGGCCAAGGACGCAGCAGAGGCGGTGAAGGTCGAGTACGACCCGCTCCCCGTCGTGGTCGATCCGTCGCAGGCGCAGCGCGCCTCCGTCCAGGTGCACGAGGTCGCCCCCGACAACACGGTGTTCCGCTGGCATCTCGGCGACAAAGGGGCCGTCGAGCGCGCCTTCGCCCAGGCGAAGCACGTCACCCGCCTCGAACTCACCAACAACCGCCTCGTCCCGAATGCCATGGAGCCCCGCGCCGCCATCGGCGAGTACGATGCGGGCGGCGACGCCTTCACCCTCTACACCACCAGCCAGAACCCGCACGTCGCCCGCCTCGTGCTCTCGGCCTTCATCGGCATCGCCCCGGAGCACAAGCTGCGGGTGATCGCCCCCGACGTCGGCGGCGGCTTCGGGTCGAAAATCTTCATCTATGCCGAGGAGACGGTCTGCGTCTGGGCGGCGAAGAAGGTCGGCCGCCCGGTCAAATGGACCTGCGAGCGCACCGAGGCCTTCTTGTGCGACGCGCACGGGCGCGACCACGTCACGACGGCCGAGCTCGCCTGCGACGAGAACGGGCGCATCCTCGCCCTGCGCGTCTCGACCATCGCCAATCTCGGCGCTTATCTCTCGACCTTCGCCTCGTCGGTGCCGACCTACCTCTACGCGCCGCTCCTGTCGGGCCAGTACGACATCCCGGCGATCTATTGCGAGGTCGACGGGGTCTACACCAACACCGCCCCGGTCGACGCCTATCGCGGTGCGGGCCGGCCCGAGGCGACCTTCGTCGTCGAGCGCCTCGTCGAGGTGGCGGCGAGGCAGATGGGGATGGAGCCGGCCAAGCTGCGCCGGCGCAACTACGTCAAGAAGTTTCCCCACCAGACGCCGGTGATCATGGCCTACGACGCCGGCGATTACGACGCCTCGCTGGCGAAGGCCCTCGAACTCGCCGACGTGAAGAACTTTTCGCGGCGCAAGCGCGAGAGCGCGCGGACCGGTAAGCTGCGCGGCCTCGGCTTCTCGAGCTACATCGAGGCCTGCGGCATCGCCCCGTCCCAGGCGGTCGGGTCCCTCGGCGCCGGCGTCGGCCTGTGGGAATCGGCCGAGGTGCGGGTCAACCCGACCGGCTCGATCGAGGTCCTGACCGGCTCGCACAGCCACGGCCAGGGCCACGAGACCACCTTCGCGCAACTCGTGTCGGACCGGCTCGGCGTGCCGATCGACAGCGTCACCATCGTGCATGGCGACACCGACAAGGTGCAGTTCGGCATGGGCACCTACGGCTCGCGCTCCGGCGCGGTCGGCATGTCGGCGATCGTCAAGGCGATCGACAAGGTCGTCGCCAAGGGCAAGAAGGTCGCCGCCTACGTGCTCGAGGCCTCGGAGGGCGACATCGAGTTCAAGGACGGCCGCTTCGGCGTCGCCGGCACCGACCGCTCGCTCGCCTTCGGCGAGGTGGCGCTGCAGGCCTACATCGCCCACAAGTTCTCGGGCCAGGAGCTCGAGCCGGGGCTGAAGGAGGGCGCCTTCTACGATCCCACCAACTTCACCTTCCCGGCCGGCGTCCACGTCTGCGAGGTCGAGGTCGACCCGGACACCGGCCACGTCGCCATCGTGAAATGGACCGCGGTCGACGATTTCGGCGTGATCATCAATCCGATGATCGTCGAGGGCCAGGTGCACGGCGGCGTCGCGCAAGGGGTCGGCCAGGCGCTCCAGGAGGGCGCGATCTACGACCCCTCGGGCCAGCTCGTGACCGCGAGCTACATGGATTACCAGATGCCGCGGGCGGAGGACCTTCCCTCCTTCACGGTCGCCACCACGGTGACCCCGTGCCCGTCGAACGCCCTCGGGGTGAAGGGCTGCGGCGAGGCCGGTGCCATCGCCGCGCCGGCGGCGGTGATCAACGCGCTGACCGACGCGCTGGGCCACGAGGACATCGCCATGCCGGCGACTCCGCAGGCGGTCTGGCGCGCGGCGCAGAAGAGCCGGACGGGAATGGCCGTGGCGGCAGAGTGATCAGCGCGAATGGCGGATGGGGATCTCCACTCGCCAGTCGCCACTCGCCCTCGCAAAGGATGAGCCGATGTACGCCTTCGAATACCACCGCCCCACCAGCCTGCGGCAGGCGGCGAGCCTGCTCGGCAAGCTCGAGGACGCCAAGATCGTCGCCGGGGGGCATACGCTGCTGCCGACGATGAAGATGCGCCTCGCGGCGCCGGGCAATCTCGTCGACATCGGCCATCTCGAGGAACTGCGCGGAATCGAGCGCAGCGCCCGCGCGGTGACGATCGGCGCCAACGCCCGCCACGCGGAGGTGGCCGAATCCGCCGAGGTGAAGGAGGCGATCCCGGCGCTCGCCGAACTCGCCGAGATGATCGGCGACCCGGCCGTGCGCCATCGGGGTACGCTCGGCGGCTCGGTCGCCAACAACGACCCCTCCGCCGACTACCCGGCCGCCTGCCTGGCCCTTTCCGCGACCATCGTCACCAACAAGCGCAAGATCGCCGCCGACGACTATTTCAAGGGGCTGTTCGAGACCGCCCTCGAGGAGGGCGAGATCGTCACCAAGGTCTCGTTCCCGATCCCGGCCAAGGCCGCCTACATGAAGTTCCGCAACCCGGCCTCCCGCTACGCCCTGGTCGGGGTGTTTGTGGCCAAGCGCTCCTCCGAGATCCGGGTCGCGGTCACCGGCGCCGGCGCCAACGGCGTCTTTCGCTGGGCCGAGGCCGAGGAGGCGCTCAAGCGCCGCTTCGCCGCGAGCTCCCTCGACGGTCTCTCCCACACCCCGGAGGGGCTCAACAGCGACATCCACGCCGATGCTCGCTACCGCGCCCACCTCATCGGCGTCATGACGCGTCGGGCGGTCCAGCACGCGACGAGCCGCTGACATCCCTCTCCGTCGCCGGGAGGGTCGACTCGGGCCGCAGGCCCGAGCGGGGTGGGGAAGGACGATGGCGAAGGAGATCGACGAGAACCTCGACGGCGCGGTCGAGACGGTCTACCTCGCGGCGAGCGCCCGACCGGCGTTCCCCACCCGACCTCGCCCTGCGGGCGAGGCCACCCTCCCCGCGCGCGGGGAGGGATGAGCGCGCCCCATGCCCCAGCCCGTCCCCGCGTCGATCGACGACACCCAAAAACTCCTCCAGTCGGCCGGCTACGTCCCGGACCGGCCGCTGGCGACGGTGCTTTTCCTGGCGCTGAAGCTGTCGCGGCCGCTGTTCCTCGAAGGGGAGGCGGGGGTCGGCAAGACCGAGATCGCCAAGGTGCTGGCAGCGGCCCTCGGGCGGCGGCTGATCCGACTGCAATGCTACGAGGGGCTCGACGTCGCCTCCGCGGTCTACGAGTGGAACTACGCCGGCCAGATGATGGCGATCCGCCTCGCCGAGGCGGGCGGGGAGGTCGACCGGGAGCGGCTCGAATCCGACCTCTTCTCCGACCGCTTCCTGGTCCGCCGGCCCCTCCTGCAGGCCCTCGCGCCCGATCCGGCCGGGCCCCCGGTCCTCCTCGTCGACGAGCTCGACCGCACCGACGAGGCCTTCGAGGCCTTTTTGCTCGAGGTCCTGTCCGACTACCAGGTCACCGTCCCGGAGCTCGGCACGGTCAAGGCCGAGCGCCCGCCGATCGTGGTGATCACCTCCAACCGCACGCGGGAGATCCACGACGCGCTGAAGCGCCGCTGCCTCTACCATTGGGTCGACTATCCGGACGCGCCCCGCGAGCTCGCGATCCTGAAGGCGCGGGTGCCGCGGGCGCCGGCGCGGCTGTCGCGGGAGGTGGTCGCCTTCGTCCAGGCGATCCGCAAGGAGGACCTGTTCAAGGCGCCCGGGGTCGCCGAGACCCTCGACTGGGCCTCCGCCCTCGTCGAGCTCGACGCGGTCGCCCTCGACCCGGCGCTGGTCTCCGACACGCTCGGCGTCCTCTTGAAGTACCAGGACGATATCCAGAAGATGCAGGGGTCCAAGGCCAAGGAGATGCTCGACCGGGTTCGGGCGGAAGCGAGGGTGGCATGAGCGAGCGCAAGGAGATCGAAAAGGCCGTCCAGACCTATCTCGACGGGCTCTACGAGGGCGACGCCGACAAGCTCGCCAGCGTGTTCCACCCGACGAGCGTGCTGACGTCGGACCAGGACGGCAAGCTCTTCGTCCTGCCGCGGGACGAGTGGCTCGATCGGGTGCGCAACCGGCCCTCGCCGAAGGCGCAGGGCCTGTCGCGCCACGACGAGATCCTGCAGATCGACGAGGCCGGCCCGACCACCGCCTTCGTCAAGGTGAAATGCGCCATGCCGCCGCGCTTCTTCACCGACTACCTGTCGTTCCTGAAGATCGACGGGCGCTGGCAGGTGGCCCAAAAAGTCTTCGCCGAGCGCCGGGAAGAGGCCCGCGCGGCGGCGGAGTGAGGTGGGCCTCGGCCGCCGCATGAACGTCTCCACCGTAGGCCACGCGCCTTCCTCCCCACTCGGGGGGGAGGTGGCGCCGAAG
>DATLFZ010000590.1:0-6594 GCA_035540795.1 Beijerinckiaceae bacterium
CATGTGGCCGGCGCCGCGGACCGTCGCGGCGGAAGCGCGGGGCATCGCCCGGGCGATCGCCTCGCCGGCGATCACCGGGGCCGGGGGGCCGCGGTCGCCGAGGACGACGAGGGTCGGCACGAACAGCCGGGACAGGGCGGCGGGGGCGAGGCGCTCGGCCTCGATCGCCGCGAAGTCCCGCACCACCCTGCCGGCCCGGGCGGCGAAGGCGGCGCGCCGCTGCGGCGGGCTCGCCGCGAAGGCGCCGGGGCCGTTCCAGAAGTCGACGAAGCGGGCGACGGCCGCCTCGGGTTCGCCGAGGGCGAGGTTGCGGCGCATCGTGCGGGCCACGTCCTCGACCTCCCGCAGGGCCGCGCGGGCCCGGGGGCCGAGATGCGGCAGCAGGTAGAACGCGACCGGCTCGATCAGGCAGAGGCTGCGCACCCGGTGCGGGGCGAGGATTGCGAGGCGCAGGGCGACCGTCGCCCCGTACGAATGGGCGACGACGTCGACCGGCTCGGCCGGCGCCTCGGCCAGGACCGCCCGCGCCTCGTCGGCGAGGCGAAGCCGATCCCCCGGCCGGTCCGGGGCGCGGCCGTAGCCGAGGAGGTCCGGGGCGAGGCCGCCGAATCGGGCCGCGTAGGGCGCCCACATGCGCCCGCTCGAGAGCGAGCCGTGGAGGAACAGGATGCGCGCCGCGGGCGCGTCCGGGATCGCTGGTGGCACGGGAGCCTCCTTCGGGACGGGGTCACCATGCCCGCCGCCGGCCGCGCCCGCTTGGAGGCCGGCTCCCGGAAATCGTGAGAATGCCTCAAGATCGAGATGCGGTGCGCCGGCCCGGTCCGCCCCTCGATTTTGACACCGATTGCCTGTAGGGAAGCGGCCCCGATGCCGAACGGCGGAACGGGCCGGGCTCGATGATGACCTTCGTCTTTGGCGAGAACGAACTCGATCTGCGCCGGCACGAGCTGCGCCGGGCCGGCGAAGTCGTGCATGTCGAGCCGCAGGTCTTCGACCTGATCACCTTTCTTCTGCGCAGCCGCGACCGCATCGTCTCCAAGGACGAGATTCTGGACACGATCTGGGACGGGCGCATCGTCTCCGAGGCCGCCCTGTCGAGCCGCATCAACGCGGCCCGCAAGGCGCTCGGCGACAACGGCAACGACCAGATCTTCATCCGCACCTTCCACAAGCGCGGCTTCCGGTTCGTGGCGCCGGTGGAGGAGCGGGCGGACGCGGACGGGGCGGCGCCCGCCCCGAACGGCGCCGCCACGCCCGCGGCGCCCGCCGGAATCGTCCCGCCGGCCGAGCCGGACCTGCGCGCCGACGAGGGCCGACCGCGGGTCGCGGTGCTGCCGTTCGAGAATCTCGGCGGCGATCCGGAGCAGGAATATTTCAGCTACGGCCTGACCGAGGACATCGTGCGCCTGCTCGGGCGCAACCGCTGGCTCAGCGTGCTGAGCCGCCATTCGGCGGCGGCCTTCAAGGGCAGCGACGCCGACGCGGCCGAGATCGGCGCCGCGCTCCGGGCGCAGTACCTGGTCCGCGGCAGCGTGCGAAAGAGCGGCGAGCACCTGCGCATCACCGCCGAGCTCGTCGATGCGGGCCGCGGCGCGCAGCTCTGGTCGGAGGTCTACGACCTGCGCCTCGCCGACATCTTCGACGTGCAGAACGCCATGGCGGAGCAGATCGCCGCCTTCATCGAGCCCGAGCTCGGCATGGTCGAGCGCGAGATCGCCGCCCGCAAGCCGCCCGAGAACCTGGACGCCTGGGAATGCTACCAGCGCGGCTTCTGGCACCTGTGGGGCTTCACGACCCCCGGCTTCGCGGAAGCCGAGGCCCTGTTCCGCCGGGCGATCGAGATCGAGCCGGGCCTCGCCCGGGCCCACGCGGCCCTGTCGTACGTGTACCTGCAGCGCTCGTTCTACGGCGACCCGGCCGAGCGGCCGCGGCTGCTGGAGGCCGCCCTCGCCGCCGGCCGCACCGCCGTCGCCCTCGACGAGCGCGACTGCCTGTGCCGCTGCGTGCTCGGCCGCGCCCACACCCTCACCCGGCACTACGCCGAGGCGGTCGCGGAGCTCGAACGCACCGTCGAGCTCAACCCGAGCTTCGCGCAGGGCTATTTCGCCCTCGCCTTCGCCCTGATCTGGGCCGGGCGGGCGGAGGAGGCGATCCCCCTCGTCGAGCGGGCGACGGAGCTGAGCCCCCGCGACCCGCATCTGTGGACCTTCCACCACGTGCGGGCGATCGCGCATTTCGCCCTCGGCGAGCTCGACAGCGCCGCCTATTTCGAGCGCAAGGCGATCCGGCAGTCGAACGCCACGCACTACGCCTACGCCATGCTGCTGGCGACCCTCGGCCTCCTCGGCGAGGCGGCGGAGGCCGAGGAGGTCCGGGCCGGGCTCCTCGACCGGCGGCCGGACTACACGCTCGCGAGCGCCCGCGAGGACCTGTTCTACTGCGCCGACGAAGCCCTTCTCGTCCGCTACCTCGATGGCCTCTCCCGGGCGGGTCTCCCGGGCTGAAGGCTCCAGGAACGCGGCCGCGCCCGCCGCGTTTTGCCTCGGCTCCGTCCGGAGCGGCCGAGACCGTCCATGCCGAAGACCGCGCCCGCCGCCGGGATCGCCCACGGCGCGCTGACCCTGCCCTCCGTCGTCGTCGACAGCTACAATCTCGAGATCGAGGACGGCGACGGCTTCGTCGGCGACCGGGCGAGCAACAGCGCCTTCCGCGGCATCCTCGACGGCTGGCGGGAACGGGTCGCCGAGGCCGCCGGGGAGGACCCCTTTGGCGAGATCGAGACCAAGGACATTCCCAAGAAGCTCCTGGACAAGCTCCTCCTCGAGGGCGAGCCCGAGGTCGCGGGCATCGTCCACAGCGCGGTCGAGGAATTCGCGCAGGAATTCGCCGGGGTCGTGCGCCGCTTCCTGCGGGCGAAGGGCTGGCGCGACACCGAGCGCATCGCCGTCGGCGGCGGCTTTCGCGAGAGCCGGATCGCCGAACTCGCCGTCGGGCGCACCATGGCGCTCCTCAAGGAGCACGAGATCGACGTGCGGCTGACGCCCATCCGCCACCATCCGGATGAGGCCGGGCTGATCGGTGCGGTCCATCTCGCCCCGGCCTGGGTGTTCTCCGGCCACGACGGCATGCTCGCCGTCGACATCGGCGGCAGCAACATCCGCGCCGGGGTGGTCAAGCCGCGGGTGAAGAAGGCGCCGGACCTGTCCCGGGCGGAGGTGTGGCGCTCGGCGCTGTGGCGCCATCGCGACGACGAGCCGACCCGGGAGGAGGCCGTCGACCGGCTCGCGCAGATGCTGGTCGCGCTCGTCGAGGAGGCCGAGGGGGAGGACCTGCGGCTCGCGCCCTTCGTCGGCATCGGCTGCCCCGGGGTGATCCGGGAGGACGGCACCATCGAGCGCGGGGCGCAGAACCTGCCGGGGAACTGGGAGAGCCGGCGCTTCCACCTGCCCGACCGGCTGCGCGAGGCGATCCCGGAGATCGGCGGCCACGAGACCACGATCGTCCTCCACAACGACGCCGTCGTCCAGGGCCTGAGCGAGGTCCCGGCGATGGCCGACGTGACCCGCTGGGGCATCCTCACGGTCGGCACGGGCCTCGGCAACGCCCGCTTCACCAACCGCCGCAACGGCGAGTGATCAGGCCTTGAGCACGAAGGCCTGGCGCTCCTGCGTCTCCCGCAGGAGGTCGTCCGGGCCGCGGGCGGCGCAATGGGCGGCGGCGGCGCGCAGGAGATCCTGCGCGAGGGCGTAGGCGGTCTTCTGCGCCTCGGCGAGGCCGCCGGCGCCGGGATCGGGCACGTGCACCGTCAAGGCGACGGTCTCGACCGTGTGGCGCTCGGGCGCCTTGAAGCCGAAGGTCATCTCCACCGCGACCACCTTCGGGCTCGCGGCGTCGGCCCGCGCCTCCTTGGCGTCGCCGAAGCGGAAGCTGTAGAATTCCATCGCGCCCTCCGGCGCCCCAACGCCACGGCATCGCCGCCGTTCCCGCTCCGTGCGACGCTTGCATGCTTGCGCGGGACGGTGTTCGATCTCTAAGGAGAAGCGAAAGCGGGCCGGAACGGGCCGACAGCGGAGGAGACGACATGAGAGCAGGCATGAAGGCGGCGGCCGTCGCCGGGCTGGCGCTGGCGTTCGCGGCCCCGGCCGGCGCCCAGGAACTGAAGGTCGGGCTCGCGTCCGAGCCGACCTCGATCGACCCCCATTTCCACAATCTCGGCCCGAACAACGCGCTGCGCTCCCACATCTTCGAGAGCCTCACGGCCCAGGACGCGGAGCAGAAGCTGCAGCCGAAGCTCGCCGCCTCCTGGCGCGCGGTCGACGACACCACCTGGGAGTTCAAGCTCCGCCAGGGCGTCAAGTTCTCGAACGGGACCGACTTCACCGCCCGGGACGTGGTCTACACGATCTGCCGGGTGCCCACGGTCGAGAATTCGCCCTCGGCCTTCACGGTGCACACCCGCGGCATCACCGACATCCAGACGCCCGATCCGCACACCGTGATCATGAAGACGAGCGCGCCGATGCCGCTCGTGCCGAACAGCATGGCGACGATCGGCATCCTGTCGGCGCAGCTCTACGGCGGGGAGAACGTAAAATTCCGCCAGGGCGGCTGCGAGAATCTCGGCACCCCGCCGAAGTCGGTCGAGTTCAACGAGCCGGGCAAGGCCGTCGGCACCGGCCCCTACAAGCTCGGCAACTACACCCGCGGCACGCACGTGGTGCTCGAGCGCAACGACGCCTATTGGGGCGACAAGCCCCACTGGCAGCGGGTGGTGTTCCGGCCGATGTCGAACCAGGGCGCCCGGGTCGCGGCGCTGCTCGCGGGCGACGTCGACTTCATCGAGAACCCGCCGATCCAGGATTTCGACCGCATCAAGGGTGCGGGCTTCCAGATCGTCGAGGGCCTGTCGAACCGCATCATCTACATCCACCTCGACCAGCACGCCGACCCGAACTGGAAGACCCCCGGCGTCCAGGGCACCGGCGGCAAGAACCCGTTCCTCGACAAGCGCGTGCGCGAGGCGGTGTCGAAGGCGATCAACCGCCAGGCCATCGTCGACCGCATCATGGGCGGCCACGCGGTGCCGGCGGGCGAGCTCCTGCCGTACCCGCTGTTCGGCACCACCAAGGACTTCCCGGTCGACAAGTTCGACCCGGACCGGGCGAAGAAGCTCCTGGCCGAGGCCGGCTACCCGAACGGGTTCGAGGTCACCCTCGGCACGCCGAACGACCGCTACATCAACGACGAGCGCATCTCCCAGGCGATCGCCCAGATGCTGACTCGCATCGGCATCAAGACGAACGTCGACGCGATGACGGCCTCGACCTTCTTCACCCGGCGCAACAAGTTCGAGTTCTCCATGTACCTCGCCGGCTGGGGCGCGGATTCGGGCGAGATGTCGAACTCGCTCAACGCGCTCGTGGTGTCGTTCCAGCCCGACAAGGGCCTCGGCGGCACCAACCGCGGCCGCTACTCGAACCCGAAGGTCGACGAGCTCACCGTCAAGGCCATGTCCACGGTCGACGACGCCGCCCGCGAAAAGCTCCTGCAGGAGGCGTCGAAGGTCGCGATGGAGGATTACGGCATCATCCCGCTCCACTTCGAGGTGACGCCGTGGGCCTTCAAGAAGGGCCTGTCCTACAAGCCCCGCGTCGACCAGTACACCCTCGCGACCGAGGTGCGGCAGGCCGGGTCGTAGGACTTCCGGCCCCATTTCGGGGCCGACCGAAACAGCCCCGGACGCGGCGCCGCGTCCGGGAGCGCCGTCGAGAGCGCGCCATGCTCGTCTACCTGATCCGCCGACTCGGCCAGGCGCTGCTCGTCATCGCGGTGATGGCGGTGCTGGTGTTCCTCGGCGTGTTCGCGGTCGGGGACCCGGTCGACATCCTGGCGAGCCCGGACGCGGACGAGTTCGAGCGCGCGGCCATCGCCCGCCGGCTCGGGCTCGACCGGCCGCTCTGGGAGCAGTTCGGCGTGTTCGTCTGGCGGGCGCTGCAGGGCGACCTCGGCCGCTCCTTCGTCTACAACGCGCCTGCCGTCGACGTCATCCTGCAGCGCCTGCCCGCCACCATGGAGCTGGCGCTCGCCGGCCTCGTCCTGTCGATCGTCATCGGCATTCCGCTCGGCGTCCTCGCCGGGCTCAAGCCCGACAGCCTCGCCGGCCGCAGCATCATGTCGGGCTCGATCCTCGGCTTCTCGCTGCCGAATTTCTGGATCGGCCTGATGCTGATCCTTTTGTTCGCGGTCGAGCTGCGCCTGCTCCCGGCCGGCGGCCGCGGTCCGACGACGTCGATCCTCGGCATCCACGTGGCGCTGTTCACGTGGGATGGGCTCAAGCACCTGATCCTGCCCGCCTTCACGCTGGCGCTCTACAAGTCGGCCCTCGTCATCCGCATCGCCCAGGCCGGCACCCGCGAGGTGATGCTGCAGGACTACATCCGCTTCGCCCGGGCCAAGGGCCTGTCGCGCTCGCGCATCGTCGGCGTGCACGTCCTCAAGAACATCCTGATCCCGGTGGTCACCGTGCTCGGGCTCGAACTCGGCTCGATGATCGCCTTCGCGGTCGTGACCGAGACCGTGTTCGCCTATCCGGGC
>DATLFZ010000591.1:0-2478 GCA_035540795.1 Beijerinckiaceae bacterium
GAGCGGCGCGCTGGGGCCGGTCGGGGCGCTCGCGTGGACCTCGGTCTTCGGCCGCTGCGGGCGCGCGGTCCGGCGGGCCGCGCTCGGCGCGGTCGGGCCGCTCGCGGCCGGGGCGCTCGCCCGGATCGGCGCGCTCCTCGGCCCGTTCCCGGCGCCGCTCCTGGCCCGGTGCCCCTTGCGCGGCGTCCGGCACGGTCGCCTGCGCGAGCGTGAGGGGAGCGGCGCCGGCGGGCGGGGCGGCGACGAGCAGCAGCGGCAGCGCGGTGCCCGCCAGGAGAGGCTTCAGGAACATCTTGGCTTTCATGGAACTTCCGGAAAACGAGGTGAACGGTCGAGCCGCGACAACGCCGCAGCGGCCCGTCCGTTTCGCCGGCCCCGCTCGTGAGAGGTGCGACTCGTCGGCTCACCCGGCCTTGCGCAGGCGTCCGGAGCGGGCGGCGGGGCGACCCGCCTTCTCCTTGCGGGCGGGGGGCGCCTTGCGCGCCGCGCTCTTGGCGGGCTCCGCCTTCGCCGCCTTCTTGGGCCGGGCCTTCTCCTCGCCCTTCTCGGCGGCGATGCTGCGGCGCAGCGCATCCATCAGGTTGACCACGTTCGAGGGCGCCGGCTGCGCCTTGGGCAGCGGCGCGTGTTCCTCGCCGGTCTTGGCCTTGATCAACTCCACGAGGGCGTCCTGGTAGCGGTCGTCGAACCGGCTCGGATCGAACCGGGTCAGCTTGCGCTCGATGATGTGGGTGGCGAGGTCGAGCATCTCCTCGGACACCTCCGCCTCGCCGATGTCCTCGAACAGCTCGACCGGGTCGCGGACCTCGTAGGCGTAGCGCAGGGTGCGGGCGACGAGGCCCTTCTCGCGCGGCTCGAGCATGACGATGCGCTCGCGACGATAGAGGACCACCCGGCCGAGTCCGACCACGCCCTTCTCGCGCATGGCCTCGCGGATCACGGAAAAGGCCTCCTCGGCCACCCGCCCGTCGGGGGTGAGGTAGTACGGCGTGTCGAGGTAGACGTCGTCGATCTCGGCGCGCGGGACGAAGCTCTCGATGTCGATCGTGTGCGTGCTCTCGATGGCGACGGACTGGATCTCCTCCTCCTCGACCTGCACGTACTGGCGCTTGCCGATCTCGTAGCCCTTCACCTGCTCGTCGGACTCGACCACGTCCCCGGTCTCCGCGTCGACGAGCTGGCGGCGCAGGCGGTTGCCGGTCTCGCGGTTGAGGAGGTTGAAGGTGACCCGCTCCTTGGTGGTGGTCGCGGGGAAGAGCTGCACCGCGCAGGACACCAGCGACAGCTTCAGGTATCCCTTCCAACTCGCGCGGAACGCCATGGTAAAACTCCGTACTCCCGCGGCCGCCCGGGGCCCGCGGCGATTCAACGGGAGTCTTGCCGAGTCGTTCCGGCCGCGGGCGCGCAAGAAACCGAGTCGACGGAGACTCCCGCTCCGGCCGCGAATACTTGCGGAGAGGGCTGCATGCGGGCAAACAACTTCGCGCCTGACTCGCTAGAGAGTCGCATGAATCGTCGCAGCCGGTCCCGAATCCCTCGACGAATCATGGCATCGGCCGTCGGCGCATCCGCAAACCGCGTGCTCACGACCTTGCGGGGCCCCCCGGCCGGCGCGATTCGGCTTGAGTCCCGGGCGGCGGCGGCGAATCTACACGGCCGAAATCTTGGCGGGTGAGCGGATGCTGATCGGGATCGACTGGGGCGGCAGCAAGATCGAGGCGATCGCGCTCGAGTCCGGCGGCGCCGTGCTGGCGCGCCGGCGCATTCCGACCCCGCAGCACGACTACGAGGCCTGCATCGCCGCGGCGGCGGATCTGGTGCGGGAGATCGAGGCGGAGGTCGGCCGGCAGGGCAGCGTCGGCATCGGCATCCCCGGCGCGATCTCGCCCGCGACCGGCCTCGTCAAGAACGCCAACTCGGTGTGGCTCAACGGAAAGCCCCTCGACCGGGACATGGAGCGGGCCCTCGGCCGGCCGGTGCGGGTCGAGAACGACGCCAATTGCCTCGCCGTCTCGGAGGCGGTCGACGGAGCGGGGGCGGGGGCGCGGATCGTCTGGGCGGCGATCCTCGGGACGGGCGTCGGCTCGGGGATCGCCGTGGAGGGCCGGGCGCTGACCGGCCGCCAGCGTATTGCGGGCGAATGGGGCCACAACCCGCTGCCGTGGCCCCGCGACGCCGAGCGGCCAGGCCCAGCCTGCTATTGCGGCCGCCATGGCTGCATCGAGACCTTCCTCTCCGGCCCCGCCCTGGCCGCGGACCATGCCGCATCGACGGGCTCCTCGCTCGACGCCGCCGGCGTAGTCGCGGCCATGCGAGCGGGAGACGCGGGCGCGCGCGCCAGCTTCGAGCGTTATCTCGACCGCCTCGGGCGGGCGGTGGCGCACGTCGTCAATATTTTGGATCCCGACGTGATCGTGCTCGGCGGCGGCGTCTCGAACGCGGACGAGCTCTATGGCGCACTGCCGGCGCGGGTGGCGC
>DATLFZ010000592.1:0-3987 GCA_035540795.1 Beijerinckiaceae bacterium
GCCTTCACCGCCCCCGCCTTCGGCCCGGCCCTGCCGGAGATCGTGCTCACCCTCGGCGTGCTGGCGCTCGTCCTCGTCGGCGCCTTCCGGGGCAACCGGGCGACCCACGAGATCGGCGTCGCCGCGCTGGTGCTGATCGCGATCGCCGTCGTCCTCGTCCTGATGCAGCCCGCCGGGCGCGTGACGACGATGAACAACGCCTTCATCGTCGACGGTTTCGCCCGGTTCATGAAGGTGCTGGCGCTCCTCGGCTCCGCCGCCGCCATCGTGCTCGCCGGCGACTACCTGCGCCGGGAGGGCATCGACCGGTTCGAGTTCCCGATCCTCGTCCTCCTGTCGACCCTCGGCATGATGATGATGATCTCGGCGAACGACCTGATCGCGCTCTATCTCGGCCTCGAACTGCAGAGCCTCGCCGCCTACGTCATCGCCTCCTTCCACCGGGACAATGTGCGCTCGACGGAGGCGGGCCTGAAGTACTTCGTGCTGGGCGCGCTGTCGTCGGGCATGCTCCTCTACGGCGCCTCCCTCATCTACGGCTTCACCGGGACGGTGTCGTTCCCGGGGATCGCCACCGTGCTCCAGGGCCAGGTCGGCATCGGCGCCATCGTCGGGCTGGTGTTCGTCGCGGCGGGCGTGGCCTTCAAGATCTCCGCCGCCCCGTTCCACATGTGGACCCCGGACGTCTACGAGGGCGCGCCGACGCCGGTCACCGCCTTCTTCGCCTCGGCGCCGAAGATGGCGGCGATGGCGCTCGCCGTGCGGGTGTTCATGGGCGCCTTCCCGGGCATCCTCGACCAGTGGCAGCAGATCGTGATCTTCCTCGCGGTCGTGTCGATGGCGCTCGGCTCCTTCGCCGCCATCGGCCAGCGCAACATCAAGCGCCTGATGGCCTATTCCTCGATCGGCAACGTCGGCTACGCGCTGATCGGCCTCGCCGCGGGCACGGTCGCCGGCGTGCAAGGGGTGGCCATCTACATGGCGATCTACCTCGCCATGACCCTCGGCGCCTTCGCCTGCATCCTCGCGATGCGCCGCGGCACGGTCATGTTCGAGAACATCGAGGATCTGTCCGGCGCCGCGCGCACGCACCCGGTCCTCGCCTTCTGTCTGGCGATGATGCTGTTCTCCCTCGCCGGCATCCCGCCGCTCGCCGGCTTCTTCGCCAAGTTCTACGTCTTCGCGGCGGCGATCCAGGCGAACCTCGTCGCCCTCGCCATCATCGGCGTGGTGACGAGCGTGGTCGGAGCCTACTACTACATCCGCATCGTCAAGGTGATGTACTTCGACGAGCCGCGGGGCGCCTTCGAGCCGATGGCGCTCGGGCAGAAGGTCATTTTGGCGGTGACGAGCGCCGTCGTGCTGCTGTTCTGGGTCGTCCCGGCACCCCTCGTCGGCGCCGCGGCGGCGGCGGCGCGCTCCCTCTTCTGATGTTCCGGCTGTCGCCGCGGGCCGGCGCCGCCGGCTTCCGGCTGCGCGCCTTCGACAGCATCGGCTCCACGAGCACCGAGGCGATGGCGCTCGCCCGCGACGGCGATCCCGGCCCCCTCTGGGTCGTGTCGGCCCACCAGACCGCCGGGCGCGGCCGCCGGGGCGCCGCCTGGGCGACGCCGCCGGGCAATCTCGCCGCGAGCCTCGCGCGCCGCACCGACCTGCCGGCCTCGGCCTGCGCGACCCTGGGCTTCGTCGCCGGCCTCGCCCTCGCCCAGGCCCTGGAGTCGGTCGCGCCGGGCGTCGCCCCCGCCTTGAAATGGCCGAACGACGTCCTCGCGGGTGGCGCCAAGCTCGCCGGGATCCTGCTCGAGAGCGAATCCTTCGGCGACGCCCGCATCGTCGTGGTCGGCATCGGCGTCAACGTCGTCGCCGCGCCGCAGGGGCTGCCCTATCCGGCGACGTCCCTGCGGGCGCTCGGCTGCGCGGCGAGCGCGCCGGACCTTTTCGAGGCGCTGTCGGACGCCTGGATCGAGGTCGAGGCGCTCTGGGCCGAGGGGAGGGGGATGGACGCGGTGCGCCGCCTCTGGCTCGCCCGCGCCGCCGGCGTCGGCGGCCCGGTCGCGGTGCGGGTGAACTCCGCGGTCGCACGCGGCGTTTTCGAGACCATCGACGAGGCCGGGCGGCTCCTGGTGCGCCGGAGCGACGGCACCCTCGCCGCGATCGCGGCGGGGGAGGTCCATTTCGGCGCCGCGGCGACGGCAGGGAGCGACGCATGACGGAGCTGGTGTTCGTGCCGCTGGGAGGCCTCGGCGAGATCGGCATGAACGCCGCGCTCTACGGCTTCGGCCCGCCCGACCGCCGGCAATGGCTGATGGTCGATTGCGGCATGGGCTTCGCGAGCGAGGAGCACCTGCCCGGCGTCGACCTGATGTTCCCGGACATCCGCTTCATCGAGGAGGAGCGGCGCAACCTCCTCGGCATCGTCATCACCCACGCCCACGAGGACCATATCGGCGCCCTCGTCGAGCTGTGGCCGCGGCTGCAGGTGCCGGTCTACGCCACCCGCTTCGCCATCGGTCTCCTCGAGACCCGCCGCCTCGGCGAGGCCGGCGCCCCCAAGATCCCGCTGAACGAGATCGGGCCGGGGCAGCGCACCCAGCTCGGCCCCTTCTCGTTCGAGTTCGTGCCGGCGGCGCACTCGATCCCGGAATCGATGGCGGTCGCCATCCGCACGCCGCTCGGCATGGTCCTGCACAGCGGCGACTGGAAGCTCGACGACACGCCCGTGGTCGGCGAGACCACGTCGGAGGCGCGCTACCGGGCGCTCGGCGACGAGGGCGTCCTCGCCTTCGTCTGCGATTCGACCAACATCGTCCGCGACGGGCGCAGCCCGAGCGAGGCCGCGGTCGCGAAGCGCATGGCGGAGATCATCGCCGCGGCCCCGCACCGGGTCGCCGTGACGACCTTCGCCTCCAACGTGGCCCGCATCCGCGCGGTGGCGGAGGCGGCCCGGGCCTGCGGCCGCGAGGTGGTGGCGGTCGGGCGCGCCATGGAGCGCGTCATCGACGTGGCCCGGGAGACCGGCTACCTCGAAGGCGTCCCCGAGTTCCGCACCCCCGACACCTACGGCTACCTGCCGCGGGACAGGGTCGTGGCGCTCCTCACCGGCTCCCAGGGCGAGCCGCGGGCGGCGCTCGCCCGGGTCGCCTTCGACGAGCATCCGGAGATCGCCCTCTCGCCCGGCGACAAGGTCATCTTCTCCTCCCGCGTCATCCCCGGCAACGAGAAGGCGGTCGGGGCGATCCTCAACCGCCTCGTCCGCGAAGGGATCGAGGTGATCACCGACCGCACCGAGCTCGTCCACGTGTCCGGCCACCCGCGCCGGGGCGAGATGGCCGACATGTACCGCTGGGTGCGGCCCCGCATCGCGGTGCCGGCCCACGGGGAGGCCATGCACCTCGCCGAGCACGCCGCGTTCGCCAAGGCGCAAGGGGTGCCGGAGGTGGTGACCGCCTACAACGGCATGATGGTGCGCCTCGCCCCCGGGCCGGCGGCGATCGTCGACAACGTGCCGGCCGGGCGCATCTACAAGGACGGCGACATCATCGTCGGCGAGACCGACCGCTCGATCCCGGAGCGGCGCAAGCTGTCCTTCGCCGGGGTGGTCTCGGTGGCGGTGGCGATCGACGACAAGGGCGAGGTCCGCGGCGATCCGGTGGTCGAGATCATGGGCCTGCCGGCCAAGACCCGGCGCGGCGAGTCGATCCCGGAGATGGTCGCCGACACGGTCGGCGAGGTCTTGGACGGCATGCCCCGCGCCCGCCGGCGCGACACGGAGGCGGTCGAGCAGGCGCTCGTGCGGGCCGTGCGCGGCACGGTCCAGAACGCGTGGGGCAAAAAGCCCGCCTGCCACATCCTCGTGATCGAGGTATAGGACCCCCGACCCGGGGGGAGCCGATGATCGGGCGCCTGAACCACGTCGCCATCGCCGTAAAAGACCTCGCCGCGGCCTCCCGCATCTATCGGGAGACGCTGGGGGCCGAGCTGTCGGCG